>CALGDB010000063.1 GCA_937884175.1 uncultured Flavobacteriales bacterium | reverse complement strand
TTCCTGCCACGTTACTTCCGAGGCTTCCGTGGGCGGAATCATAAGGCCAAAACACTTGGGCCAGTCTGGGCAGCCC
The DNA here is from genome assembly GCA_937884175.1 of uncultured Flavobacteriales bacterium. Lineage (GTDB taxonomy): Bacteria > Bacteroidota > Bacteroidia > Flavobacteriales_D > Sanyastnellaceae > UA16. The sequence goes on along the minus strand of CALGDB010000063.1, from coordinate 6,293 downwards.
ATGCCAGAACCGGTCATGCGCACGACACTCCCTGCGAGCACCACAAGGAAAGTCATGGCCATGGCCACGCGCGTTAGCCGCCGCAACGACTTGAGCCTACTGTGAAAGGGAAGCTTCTTTTGCAAAATGCGTCACTTGGACCGATGCCACGGCGTAGAGTTTGCCGTCCGCAATGCCGTTGACCACTTCGGCCAAGGATTCCGGTGTCACCGCTTTGGGGTCGAATTCGACCTCAGCAGCGTTTAGGTCACGTCCAGATTCGAAATCGATGGCAGCATTGGCCACACCGGGGATTTCCAGCAGCTCTTTTTTGATTTTGCCACCGCATGCGTTGGCGCACATCATTCCCGAGATCTCGAGTTTCGCCGTGGAAGTTTCGGTCCTCCCGGCCTCATACCCTTCAATGACAGCGTACGAATCCGACTCCGCACACCCTCCGAGCATGAGGCTTCCGTAGGCAAGTAATACCGCCCCGATGAAGCCCGTGATTTTGTACCAAACCATCATGTTGCAAATATACCGATGAACAAGAGGCACGCTTTCCAACTTATGGTAATTCAATCCTCATTTCGGTCGCAACCAACGCTCCCATGGCCACCAATGCCAGCTCTCCCCCTCATCGTTTGGCACCCGCCCTCGTTCTTTTGCTACTCGGATTCGTGTGGGGGAGCAGTTTCATTTTGATGAAACTCGGCCTCTTCGCGCGCGACGGTTCCGCCTTGTTGCCGCCGGTTGACTTGGCCGCCTTACGCGTGGCCATAGCTGGGGCCACACTGCTACCGGTGTCACTACATCATTCGCGGCGCATCCCACGGGAACGTTGGCAATGGATCGCGGGGGTCGGAATCATCGGTAGCTTCATCCCTGCCTTACTGTTTGCCATGGCCCAAGTCAACTTGCCCAGCGCCATGGCCGGCATGCTCAATGCTTTGAGCCCTTTGTGGGCCTTGATCATTGGATTCGTGGCGTTTGGAACGGCCGTACAGCCTCGGCAAATCGTCGGTATCCTCGTTGGCTTGCTGGGCACCGTCTGGCTTATTCTGGCCCAGGCCGGAGCGGCGACCCCCGGCGCAGCGCTCAGCGGAGAGGTCCTAACTCCCGCCCTGATGCTAGTGGTGGCAACAATTTGTTATGGCGTAAGCGTCAACATCACCCGAGAGAAACTTAGCGGCATCCCGGCCCCAGCCATTGCCGGATGTTCGTTAGGTCTTGTGGCACTTCCGGCCGTGGGCATTGTGTTATTCAATGGCACCCCTTGGTTGATTGCCGGTCATCCCGACGGCATGCGCGCCCTCGTGGCCATTGGTGCGTTGGCCGCCATTGGAACCGCTGGAGCCCTTGTACTTTTCAACCAATTGATTGCCTGGACCAACGCCGTCGTTGCCGCGTCTGTGACGTACATCATTCCCATCTTTGCCGCGCTGTGGGGCTGGTGGGACGGTGAGGTGGTGACCTATCAACAATTGCTTGCAGGAGCCAGCATTCTGCTCGGTGTCTGGATCACCAAAAAGCGCACCGAATCAGCTCATTAACTCCCGTGCGCGCAGGTGTTGAAAAGTTGAGGAGTTTCCTGTACCTTTGCAGCCCCTCTTTTGGGTATAAATTCAAGAATCATGTATGCAATCGTAGAGATCGCAGGGCACCAGTACAAGGTAGAGAAAGACCAACAGGTGTTCGTCAACCGATTGGACGCTGAGGAAGGCAAAAAGGTCAAGTTCGACCGAGTCTTGCTCGTGAACAATGGGAAAGACGTTCAAGTTGGCGCCCCGGCGGTAAGCGGCGCGGAAGTGACCGCTCAGGTTGAGCGCCACCTCAAAGGCGACAAGGTGTTGGTCTTCAAAAAGAAGCGCCGTAAAGGATACCAGAAGTTGAACGGCTTCCGTGCCTCATTGACCGAAGTGAAAATCACGGCGATCAAGGCTGGCGGAGCCAAGAAGGCAGCGCCTAAGGCAGCAGCGGCAGACAAGCCCACAGCCGAAAAGAAGGTAGCAGCTAAGAAGCCTGCAGCTAAGAAGCCTGTAGCTAAGAAGCCTGCAGCTAAGAAGCCTGCAGCTAAGAAGCCTGCGGCTAAGAAGCCTGCGGCTAAAAAAGGAGCAGCGAAGAAGACCGCTGCCAAGAAAACCGATAAAACCGCGAAGTAATGGCACATAAAAAAGGTGTAGGTAGTTCCAAGAACGGACGGGAGTCAGAAAGTAAACGGCTCGGCGTCAAGATTTATGGCGGCCAAGGATGCATCGCTGGAAACATCATCGTTCGCCAGCGCGGCACCCAGCATCACCCTGGTGAAAACGTCGGCATGGGCAAAGATCACACGTTGTTTGCGTTGAAAGACGGCATCGTTGAGTTCCGTAAGAAGGCCAACAACCGCTCGTACGTATCGGTTGTTCCACTCTGAGACGCTTAAGAAAGAATCAATTGCAAGGATGGTATTAACTCCTTGCATCTCAAAATTTGTGGCTCCCGGACCCTTAGAGGGTTCGGGAGTTCTTTATTTTTACACCTCATCCAAATCAGCAGCACATTCATGCTCACCATTCAATCGTTGCGCGAAGAAAAACACCGCATCCTCGCCGCACTCGACAAGCGTCATTTCGATGCACGGGAAGCGATTCAGCAAGTCCTCGAATGGGACGCTGTACGCCGAAAAACCCAAGCCAAATTGGACGACACCCTGGCCCAGAGCAATGTGTTGAGTCGGAAAATTGGTGGGCTCATACGGGAGGGCAAAAAGGAAGAGGCCGAAGCCGTCAAGGCGCAGACTTCCTCCCTCAAGGCACAATCCAGCGAATTAAAAGAGCAGATGCAGGCGCTGGAAACGCAGATCCACGACGCACTCTGCCACATCCCCAACGCCCCCCACGCGGACGTCGCTGCAGGACGCAGCGCAGAGGACAACGTCGAGACCTTCAGGTCGGGCGACGCTTCCACCTTGGAGCACCACAAAAAGCCCCACTGGGACATCGCCGAGCAGTGCCAACTCATCGACTTTGAGCTCGGCGCCAAGGTGACCGGAGCGGGCTTCCCGTTTTACCGTGGCAAGGGTGCCAAGCTCCAACGCGGGCTCATCCGGTTCTTCCTCGAACAGGCTGACACCGCTGGGTACGAAGAATTCATTCCGCCCCACATGATCAACCCAGACAGCGGGTTTGGAACGGGCCAATTACCGGACAAGGAGGGCCAGATGTACCATATGCAGGACGACGAACTGTACATGATTCCCACCGCCGAGGTGCCGTTGACCAACATCTACCGAGATGTCATGGTCAAGGAAGACGACCTGCCCATCAAGCTGTGCGGGTACACACCATGCTTCCGACGCGAAGCCGGTTCATATGGCAAGGACGTACGCGGCCTGAATCGCCTGCACCAATTCGACAAAGTCGAGATCGTGCAATTCGCCCATCCAGAGGAGTCCTATGCGACACTTGACGGCATGGTAGAGCATGTGAAGGGCTTGCTCGAGGCATTGGAATTGCCCTACCGCATTCTTCGCCTATGCGGTGGCGATATGGGCTTTACGTCTGCGATGACGTATGATTTTGAGGTGTGGAGCGCCGCGCAAGAACGTTGGTTAGAAGTGAGTTCCGTTTCCAATTTTGAAACGTACCAAGCCAATCGCCTCAAGTGCCGCTACAAAGGCAACGACGGCAAAACGCACTTGGTGCACACATTGAACGGCTCCGCGTTGGCGTTGCCACGCATTGTGGCTGCCCTGTTGGAAAACCACCAAGACAACTCCGGCATCCGCATTCCATCGGCAATCGTGCCTCACTGCGGCTTCAAACGCATTGATTTTTCATGAGGAACCTGCAATTCGCATCGGCGTTCGGCCTGCTGTTGCTTTTGAGCAGTTGCACTACCCATCGCGATCCGCGGGTGGAAGCGCTGACAGCACTGGCGGATTCCATCCAGACCTATCAGCGCCTACTAGAAGAACCCAGCGACGCGCGCACAGCGGAAGCGGCCACAAGGGCCGAAAACAACCTGCGCGAATTTGAATTGCTCCTCGACGACGGCAACGTGGTTGTCAGCAAGGAAGAAGGGCGCATCATCTCGGATGTCAGCCGGGCCCGGCGCTTGCTCAAAGACCAAGGCAGCCGGCGCACATCTTTACCCAAAAGTGCAGCGCGTGCCGTGGGGCAGCTACGGGGATTGGCCAAGGCCATCACCAGCAGAGCTGCGAAGGATGCGGCTGGTAACCCCATCGACTCGGCGTACATCGCCCGCGAGATGAAGGCGGAACTCTCGATTGGCCGGGACGTCGTGCGCGCATTGGAAGAAACACAGCAGCTGGCTGAACGTGGTATCGCCCTCTGGCAGAAGACCGCCGCCCGCGCTGACAGTTTGCAGACCGTCTGCAGAAGCCGCCTTGCCAAAGCCATCATCGAAGGCGAATGAGGCGGCCTTGGATCCTCACTGCGGCACTCGCATTTACCCAATTGGGGTTCACGCAATCGGACCTTGAACTCGCTGAGTTCTACTACAACGAGGGCTCATACGCTCAGGCCAAGCTCTACCTCGACCAAATCTGGAAACGAACGAAGACCAAGAAGGTGTTCGACATGTACTATGACGTGTTGCTGGCCATGGACGACTTTGACCTTGCTGAGAAACTGGTCAAAAGCCGCATGCGCAACAAGAACACGCGCGCCACGGCGTACGTCGAATTGGGGCAGCTGTACGTGCATTTTGAAAAAGAGGCGGAAGCGAGGGAAGCGTTCGATGAGGCGCTGCGCCGGTTGGAACCCAAACGAGGAAGCGTCATTGCGCTCGCGAACGCTTTCATCAAGCTGAATGAGCTCGACCGGGCGCTCGAGGTATACACCAAAGGGATGGAGATGGGTGTGAACGACCTCGACTACCAACTGGCCGACCTCGAGGGCCGACGCGGCAACTACGAAGGCATGATCGATGCCTCGCTGCGTTTGATGCGCGCCAAGCCCCAGTATTTCAAAAACGTACAGAATTCCTTTAACCGCAATCTGCGCATCCAGGACAACCCCGACCTGGGTGATTTGCTGCGTACCAAGTTGTTGCGGGCCGCCCGCGAATACCCGGAGGATACCGCCCTTTCGGAGATGCTCGTGTGGTATTTCAACCAGGTCAACGAATTCGGCAACGCCTTCGTGCACGCCAAGTCCCTGGATCTTCGGTTTCGGGAATCCGGCGAACGCTTGATTGAGTTGGCCCAGACGGCCACGCGCAACGAAGACTACGCCACGGCCGCGCAATGCTATGCTTACATCGCCTCAAAGGGCCCGGAGAACGCATATTTCTTCACGGCCCGAACCCAAGCGCTCAACATGCGCCTGCAGCCGCTGCTGAAGGCCACACCTGTCGATCGGGAGGCCATTGCAGCGCTCTCTCAAGATTACGAATTCACATTGAACGACTTGGGGCTAGCCAAGGAAACGGCGAAGATTGCCCAAGACTTGGCGCACATTCGCGCCTTTTACCTGCAGCAACCCAATGAGGCCATCGCCCTTCTCGAGGAAGTATTGGACGTGAAAGGACTCTACGAACGCACCGCAGCACTGTGCAAATTGGAACTGGGCGACATCCTCGTCTTTCAAAATGAAATCTGGGATGCGTCGCTCCTCTTCTCCCAAGTCGAACTCGATTACAAGGACGACCTCCTCGGGGCCGAGGCCAAATTCCGCAATGCGCGCATCAGTTACTATACAGGCGACTTCGATTGGGCACAGACCCAACTCGACGCGCTCAAGGCATCGACCTCCAAACTCATCTCCAACGATGCCATTGACCTTTCGTTGCTCATTACGGACAATTACGCCTTGGATACGATCGTTGAGCCCATGTGGCTCTTTGCTCAGGCCGATCTGCTGGCTTCCCAATACCGGTACGAAGAAGCCCGTCTGAAGCTCGATTCCATCGTGACCATATGGCCCGGTCACACTCTCACAGATGAGATTCTGATGGAGCTAGCGGCCATGTGCATTGAGCAGGGTGACCTAGATTCAGCGAAGCACTGGCTGCAAGAAGTAATCGACCTGCATTTTGACGACATCCTCGCCGACGACGCCATCTTCCAGTTGGCGCTCATCCTCGACGAGGCAGAAGGTGATGCAGAAGGCGCTGCTACCCTGTACGAGCAATTGTTATTCGATTACCCTGGTAGCCTCCATGCGGTTGAAGCACGGCGTCGCTACCGCGCCATTCGCGGCGACGAATTACAAGAGTAATCTTTTCTCCTCCAGGCACCCTTTTGGCGCCCTGCACCTTCACCATTGATTATTAAAGAAAAAGGGCTTCCCATGTGGGGAAGCCCTTCT
>CALGDB010000062.1 GCA_937884175.1 uncultured Flavobacteriales bacterium | reverse complement strand
TTGCTATTCAAGCGCTCCAACACCATCGGCATGGCCAACACCGCAACGGCGATCAGGGCCAATGAAGCCAGAAGCATGGCGGTAGGTTGGCTTTCCAATTTATCGCCGCTCAGGTACTTGATTAAGAAGCTCAAGCCGGCGAAAAACAGGAAAATCGAGACAACGTACTTGTTGATTTCTTTGAAGAAGGTATCCATCGAATTTCATTCAAGGGGCGTCGGCGCGTTGCGCTTCTGCCGTGTAAACCGGATGCGAATCTACGACGATTCCCGACGTCCTCAAATTCCACAGGTGAGGAAGTTTCTTTCGTTGCTAAACCCCCGCCACCTACCTTCGCTTTTATGGTTGAATCAACCGCTCAAATCGAGGCGTTTGTCGACAGCATGGCGCAGCATTTCCCTCACGCGCCGACCGACGGCCAAGGGCGGTTGATTACTGCACTGGCTCGGTTCCATTTCAGCACCCAACCGCGGTGCGCCATCATGATCCGCGGGTATGCGGGCACCGGTAAAACCACAAGCGTCGGAGCCTTGGTGCGCGTCCTCCGAGAATACGGGCAGCGCCCCGTGCTGTTGGCTCCCACCGGCCGCGCGGCCAAAGTGATGCAATCGTACGCCCAAATGCATGCTTCGACCATTCACCGCCACATCTACCGCACCAAGCGCAGCGGCGACGGCAATCCAGCGTTCGGGCTCGCGCTAAATACTCGGGAGAACACCGTTTTCATCGTTGACGAAGCCTCAATGATCGGAGAAGGCCGACAACGCAGCGACGGAGGCGGCATGCAGTACCGAAGCTTGCTCGATGACCTGATGGAATTCGTGTTCAGCGGCGAAGGGTGTCGGCTCGTATTGGTCGGTGACGACGCACAATTGCCGCCGGTGGGTGAATCCGAAAGCCCAGCTTTGAAAGAAAACCAGATGCGCCGCGATTTCGCCTTGACCGTGGCCACCGTGCGCTTGACGGACGTGGTGCGGCAGGAAATGGACAGCGGCATCCTCTTCAATGCGCACCGCTTGCGCCTGCAAATCGAATCCGGAGAGGCGCGCTGGCCGCAATTCAAGATTGACGGCATGAGCGACATCCGGCGGATCAACGGCTACGAGCTGCAGGAATACATCGAAACGGCGTTTGACCAGCACGGCGAGGACAACGTCAGCATCATCACCCGGTCCAACAAACGCGCCCAGGCGTTCAATCAGCAGATTCGCCATCGCATCTTATGGCGCGAGGAAAGCCTCGAAGCCGGCGACCGGTTGATGGTCGTCAAAAACAACTACCACTGGCTCGCCTCGGTGGACACCGTGCCTATCACGCTCATGGCCAACGGCGATGTGGTGGTGGTGACCAAAGTACTCAAGCGCTTCGAACGCTACGGCGTGCAATTCGCTCGCGTCGAGGTTGAGTTCGCCGATGCCGCCGATTGGGGAGTTTTCGAGGTAACCGTCAACCTCAGCATTCTCGAGTCCGACCTGCCGTCCATACCCTACGCCGACTTGCAGCTCCTGCAAGAGGCGATTGCAGAAGACTACATTCATTTGGGCTCAAAATCAGCCATCCTTAAGGCCGTTAAAGCCGACGAATGCTTTCAAGCCCTGCAAGTCAAATTTGCCTGGTCCCTTACCTGCCACAAAGCTCAAGGCGGCCAATGGCAATCCGTCATGATCGACCCTGGCTACGTCACAGAAGACACGCTGAACACTGAATGGCTCCGGTGGCTCTACACGGCTTTAACCCGGGCGCAAACGGAATTGGCCCTGCTGAATTTCTCCGACGATTTTTTTGAATAAAAAAGCCTCCGCAGTGGGAGGCTTTTCAATGGGGGTGTGATTGTACTTATGCGAGCTCGCGGGCGCTGAAGTAAAACGCGCCTTCGATGGCTGCATTCTCGTCGCTGTCCGAACCGTGCACGGCGTTGGCTGCAATGCTCTCAGCGAAATCGGCGCGGATCGTTCCAGGCGCTGCTTCGGCCGGGTTTGTGGCACCAATCAGCTCACGGAAGTCCGCTACTGCGTTGTCCTTTTCGAGGATGGCTGCAACGATTGGACCGCTGCTCATGTACTCCGTCAATTCACCGAAGAATGGGCGTTCGGTGTGAACGGCGTAGAAGACTTTGGCATCGTCAATGCTCAATTGCGTCCATTTCATCGCCTTGATGGAGAATCCAGCTCCGATGATACGGTCGATGATCTTGCCTGTGTGGCCCGCGCCGGTGGCATCGGGCTTGATCATAGTGAATGTGCGGTTTGTAGCCATAGTACAGTTTGTTTGCGGGGCAAAAGTACTCCGCAATTCTTTATTCGATGTGATTTGGTAAATCTACCGCATTGAATTGCCTTGACGGCCCCCGCCAGCCCTTGGCCTATTGTATCTTCGTGGCATGAAGTTGACCGTCCCTCAGAGTTCCGCGCAAGCGATGGAAATGGAGAATGCGCACGGCGCGCACAATTACCACCCCCTACCGGTTGTTTTGGATCGTGGCAAAGGAGTGCACGTGTGGGACATCGAGGGCAAGCAGTACTTCGACTTCCTCAGCGCTTATTCGGCTGTCAACCAAGGCCATTGCCACCCGCACATCGTGGGAGTTATGAATGCACAGGCCGAGAAGCTTACGTTGACGTCGCGGGCCTTTTACAACAGTAACCTGGGCAAATACGAGCAGTTCGTCACCTCTTACTTCGGCTACGACAAAGTGCTGCCGATGAACACCGGTGCCGAGGCGGTCGAGACGGCCATCAAGATTGCACGGAAGTGGGCCTATGACGTGAAGGGTGTTCCGGCTGGAATGGCCAAAATCATCACGTGTGAAGGCAACTTCCACGGCCGCACGACCACCATCGTAAGCTTCAGTACCGATACTGATTCAACCGGCGGATTCGGCCCCTTTACTCCGGGCTTCGAAATCATTCCATACGACGACATCGCAGCATTGGAAGCGGCCTTGAAAGATCCCAACGTGGCGGGCTTCATGGTGGAGCCTATCCAAGGCGAAGCGGGCGTTTACACGCCGTCCGAAGACTTC
>CALGDB010000061.1 GCA_937884175.1 uncultured Flavobacteriales bacterium | reverse complement strand
TGAATGGTTTGGTTGAGTACAAAGCCGACGACTTCACAGCGGTCGTTCAAGCCGGCCTCTCTGCTCAGACCTACCAGCGCGAAGACTACTTTGACCAGCCCGGCAATGCCATATCTGAAGTGGCTAAGCGCAACGGCGGTTATGTAAAGGGCGGCGCGAACTACAACATTGACGAATCATCCAACGTGTTCTTCAACGCCGGATTGATTTCGCGTCAACCGAATTTCGACGGCATTTTCCCAGGCTACGCTAACAAGATCAACGAGGACCTCGAAAACGAGGAAATCCAATCGTTGGAATTGGGCTACGGCTACGTCGGGGATAAACTGACAGTAAACGCGAACGTGTACTCCACCAACTGGGGTAACCGCTTCATCTCGCAAGGGGTGGACATCGTTGTAAACGATTCCGTGACCGTAGATGGCTCTGCGCAGTTCAGCGGCATCAACGTTCAGCACAACGGCTTCGAATTGGAAATGAACTATTATCCGATGGACGGCTTGAAAGTCATCGGTATGCTCTCTTTGGGTGACTGGCGATACACCTCCAACTTCGAGGCGGCAGTATTCGATGACCAGAACGAACCCGTTGCTGGTCAAGAGTTCACCCTCTACACCGAGGGTTCTAAGGTGGGTGACGCGGCGCAGACCGTCGCCAACCTCGGCTTGGATTGCCGGATCCATCCCATGATTTCTGTGGACTTGGGTGCGCGCTACGTCGACAACCTCTACGCCGACTACAGCATCGCAAACTCGGCGTTCTTGAGCGAGGACAACCTCGGCGCAGTCAAGTTGCCATCGTACAGCCTCATCGACCTCGGAACCACTGCGCGCTTCGAGTTGATGGGCATGGATGCCAGCATCCGCATCAACGTCAACAACTTGCTCGATACCGAGTACATCGCAGAATCAAACTCGAACATCCACGCAGAAGACGGCTCCGACACCTGGAACGGTGTGGACACCCGCAACTTCGTGTGGTTCGGTTTCGGCCGCACATGGAACGCTTCTTTGAAGTTCAACTTCTAAGATTCGTAAGGCATTTTGGAAACGGGAGGCTTCGGTCTCCCGTTTTTTTGTACCGTATTTTTAGGGCATGAAGCATGTGATGATGTGGGCGGCAGCCACGGCATTCCTATTGAGTTGTGGGGAAAGCGAACCCGATTTTTCAGGCAAAGACTTTTCGCAGGAATTCAAAGAGGGCTACGTCAAGAGTTGCCAAGCGCAAGCCCGCGGCATGAGCGCATCAGACGCCAAAAAATATTGCAAGTGCTCCCTGAACCAGCTGATGACATACTGGGACAGTGAACAAGCGGCAGGGTTGGACATGCAAGGCATGGCTCCGTACGAGATTCAGAGGATCCTCGTCACTCCATGCATGAAATAAGCGGGGGCTCTTAACATTTTTCTATTCCCCCAAACGAACCTTTCCGGAGGTTGAGTGGTCATCTGTGTGCAAGATGATTGAAACCATGCACCACCTCACAATAGCGAGGCATATCCTCACGGCCCTTTTGGCCGTTATGGCCTGCACCCTCTCCAGGGCCCAATACGGAGATTTCGGTTTGGCCGAACAACCCGCGGACACAGCAGCCGTAGACGACATCATCTACTACGGCGATTATATGGACATGTCCGGCGGATATAACGTCGGAGACACCGTATTCGACTTCACCGCTTACGACTTCGATGGCAACCCCATCAACCTTTACGACCAGTTAGCTGGACAACGGCCAGTGGTTCTGGTGAGCGGCAGTGTCTCGTGCATCCGCTTCCGGAATGTCTTCGATCCATTGATCCCGGGACAAGAAGTATGGGCAGCCCGTACGTTCATCTACGACCATCAAGAAGACTTCAACTGGATTTTTATCTATGGCGTCGAAGCCCATCCCACTGACGGTAACTGCCCCAGCAACTGCCCTCCTACCATCAACACAGACACAGCAGTGGTTCAACCAGCGGTTTACTCCGAGCGTCGGTGGGCCATGCACGACTGGGAAAACTCACCGGAGCATGACCTGCCGTTTACCATGTACGCCGACAATCCAGATAATTCCATTTACAATAACTTCTTCCAACGTCCCTTTGGCCTCCTCGCATTGAATTGCGACGGCACGGTCGGTATCCGAGCAGACTGGGTAACGTCTTTCTTCTTGGATGTAAGCAACGAGGAGGAATTGATGATGTTCCGCCAGAACTACACATCGTGTCAAATAGATTGGGAGCCCGAAGAAGATGAGGATGAGCAGGACGACACTGAGGACGATACCAACGAAGATGATACTACAGGAGGCGATGACGACTCGGACGAGGATGAGCCGGTCGACTACGACGGACCCGACCATGCCCTCGAAGGACACGCCGGGAACGGAACGGAGTCCGACCTATCAGAACAGGCGCCAATAGGAGCAGCCCTGCGCGTCTTCCCCAATCCGGCTCAATCGGTACTCACCGTGGTTTCCGATGCCCAAATCAATTCACTGCAGTTGACTGATTTGCGCGGGCGCACAGTGGCCCAGCTGACCGCAGTTGATCGGTTTTTGACGTTGCCCGTAGCAGATCTTCCGCGCGGTCAGTACGTGTTGATTGGGCGCACGCCAGACGGAGCCATCAGCCACCGTCGGGTCATTTTGCACTGAACAGTCAGTCGATCAAACGCATTCGCATCGTGACGTCCTCCATAGGACGGTCGCCCCGAGCTGTGCGCACCGCAGCGATGGAATCAATGATGTCAAGGCGGTCGATGACCTGGCCAAAGACCGTGTATTCCATGTCCAAAAACGGCGTACCGCCGTCCGCGGCATAGGCAGCTCTTTGCTCCTCAGTGTAGGCAAACCCCGGGTGGTTGCGCTGCATGCGCGATTCAAAGTTGGACAGCTGATCGTCGGTGTAGGTCTTGCCTTGGACGAGGTAAAACTGGCTTCCGGACGAACGCTTTTCGGGATTGACCTGGTCCCCTTGACGGGCGGCACTCAGGGCGCCTTTGAGGTGCATGTGCGTCGAATCCATTTCGGCTTCGATGGTGTAACCGGGTCCGCCAGTGCCCAGCCGCGCGCCCGGTGCCGCACCTCGGCTGTTCGGATCACCGCCCTGCACCATGAAGTCTTTGATGACTCGGTGGAACAGCAAATCGTTATAAAACCCTTCCTCTGCAAGCTTGATGAAATTGTCCCGGTGCGCCGGAGTATTGTCAAACAACTCGATGGTCATCGTACCGAAGCGCGTCTCCAGTGCAACACGGGTGGGCCCGTCTTTCATTCGGCCAGCGGATTGGCTCGCTGCGCAACCGGCAAGGAACAGGGCGAATGAACTCGCCCAAAGGGTCAATTTCAATTTCTGCATGGTCTGATTCTTCCGGACCAATTTACCACAATCCCACACGCCTCAGCCCCACAGGTCGTGCGCAATTCGAAACGTATTGCAGTGGGCCTCAACGATGTGCCAAATATCCGGGGAATAGCCGCCCCCCATGCTGCACACCACCGGGACCCCATCGGTATGGCATCGCTCCAAGATGCGGCGGTCGCGTTCCGCACAACCCGCCGCGGAGACGCCCAAGCGGCCCAATTTGTCCGTCTCCAGAATGTCCACCCCACATTGGTAAAACACCATGTCCGGTTCCACCTCATCGAGCAACCGCGGCCAGTACGCGTCGAGCAGTTGCAGGTAATGGCGGTCATCGATGCCATCGGGCAAGCCCACGTCGAGGTCGCTGGCCTCCTTGTGCATCGGATAGTTCCCAGCGCCGTGCATCGAAAACGTGAACACCCGGGAGTCGTGCTCAAAAATCTTGGCGGTACCGTTGCCTTGGTGGACGTCCAAATCCACAATCAACGCCCGCTCAATCCGACCTTCTTCGAGGAGGGAGGCGGCTGCAAGCGCAAAATCATTGAGCAGGCAAAATCCCTCGCCCCTGTCGCGGTAGGCGTGGTGGGTGCCGCCGGCAATGTTGAGGGCCACACCCGATTCGAAGGCGTGCCGGGCACATTCAACCGTCCCTCCCATGATCATCACCTCGCGTTGGACCAGCGCCTCTGACCACGGAAAGCCTGTGCGTCGTTCCTCCTGGCGCGAGAGCTCGCCGGCCTTCAGTTTGGTCCAGTACTCCGGGTCGTGCACCCGGTGCACCTCCCGATCACCCAACGGGGTCGGTGAAAAAAACTGAGACTCGGACAGTGTGCCTTCGTGCACCAATTGTTCGGGCACCAACTCGTATTTCTCCATGGGAAAGCGGTGCCCCTCGGGCAACAAATGCGCGTAATCGGCGTTCCACGCCACTCGGATCATAGTGCTGTCTATTCGAGGATGAACAGTTGATGAACAGCAGGGAATCCGTTTTGTTGCGCTTGAATCACATACGTGCCACGGGCCAACCCGTGGACATTCAATTGGGCCTCGGCGCGTTGCGTGGTATGCTCGAACACCACCTGACCATCGAGCCCGACAACCCGCAACAAAACAGGTGCCGCGAGATTCCATCCACGCACTTGCACGCGGTCGGAAGCGGGGTTTGGGGCAACCTGCAGCTGGGGCACCTCCCAT
>CALGDB010000060.1 GCA_937884175.1 uncultured Flavobacteriales bacterium | reverse complement strand
GTGCGGGTTGCCCGTTTTATCCAATTCATGACGTGCCAAAAATAAAACCGTGGATTTCCACTGCGCCAACGTAGATTCGACGTCGAGCGAGCGATAAAACAACGTATCTTTAGTTAGCGCAAAGCTACGCTTTTCGCCCGGCTTAGTCCGGAACCAAACGTCTGATTGATGAGTACACTAGAACTGACGCCCGCCAAGGCGCTCAAGCATTTTTTTGGATTCGACGAATTCAAAGGAGAGCAAGAGCAAGTAGTGCAGAGCGTCCTCTATGGAAATGATGCCTTTGTCATCATGCCCACAGGAGGCGGCAAGTCCATGTGCTATCAGTTGCCGGCGTTGATGATGGAAGGAACGGCCATAGTCGTCTCTCCGCTCATTGCACTAATGAAAAACCAAGTGGACGCCATCCGCGGCCACCACGAGGCGGACTCCATTGCGCACTTCCTGAATTCCAGTTTATCCAAAGCTGAAGCGGCTCAAGTTCGTGAGGACGTTAGTACTGGTTTGACCAAGTTGCTGTACGTCGCCCCGGAGAGCCTCACCAAGGAGGACAACATCAATTTCCTGCGCAGCGTGCGCATCAGCTTTGTTGCAGTGGATGAAGCTCACTGCATTTCCGAATGGGGGCACGACTTCCGCCCTGAATACCGACGCATCCGCACCATCGTCAACCAAATTGCTGAGGTACCCATCATTGCCCTTACAGCGACGGCGACGCCGAAGGTTCAAGCGGACATCCAGAAGAATCTCGGTATGAAGGACGCCCGACTCTTCAAGGCATCGTTTAACCGTGAAAATCTGTTTTACGAAGTCCGCCCGAAAAAGGACGCGCTGAAACAAATTGTGCGCCATGCCAAGACCAATGTTGGCAAGAGCGGCATTGTCTATTGCTTGAGCCGTAAGAAGGTGGAAGAAATTGCAGAGGTCTTGAGTGTAAACGGCATCAAGGCCTTGGGATACCATGCGGGCATGGACGCAAGCCAGCGAAGCCGCATCCAGGATCAATTCTTAATGCAGGATGTGGATGTCATCGTGGCGACCATCGCATTCGGTATGGGCATAGATAAGCCGGACGTCCGGTATGTCATTCACTACGACATGCCGAAGTCCCTGGAGAGCTATTATCAAGAGACGGGTCGAGCCGGACGGGACGGTGGTGAAGGCCATTGCATAGCATTCTACAGCCACCGGGATATTGAGAAACTGGAGAAATTCCTTCAGGGGAAGCCGCTGGCTGAACAAGAGATTGGAGCCCAACTTCTACAGGAAGTGATGGCTTATGCTGAGACGTCCATGAGCCGTCGAAAATTCCTCTTGCACTACTTCGGTGAGGCCTTCGACGAAGTCAATGGCCCAGGCGCACAGAACTGCGACAACATGGCCAATCCGCCCAAGCTACGGGACGGTCAGGAAGAGGTGCATCTCATTTTAAGTGCTATCCTGGAGCATAAACAGACTTTCCGAGCTCCGTTCTACACGGGCATGCTGTGCGGCCAGGAAAACCGCGAAATTCAAGACTACAAAGGCACCACGAGCCCGTTCTGGAAACGGGGCGAGGAGCACGACGAAAAGCATTGGAATGGCATCATCCGGCAAATGCTCGTGCTCGGGTTGTTGCGCAAGGAGGTGGAAACGTTCGGCGTGTTGAAGATTACAGACCAGGGCATGGAATTCTTGACCCAGCCTCGCCCTGCGATGGTAGCTGAAGAGCGCGATTACTCGGATGTCGACGCTATGGACAGTATGAGCCAAACGCGTTCGAGCCAAGGTGGAGCTGCTGATGTAAAATTGCGCGATATGCTCAAGGTGTTGCGCAAGGGGGTTGCCGATGAAGAATCCCTCCCGCCATATGTGATTTTCCAAGACGTCAGCTTGGACGAGATGGCCATTCACTATCCGCTGAATGAAGATGAGCTCTTGCGCATCACCGGCGTGGGTTCGGGCAAGGCGAAGAAATACGGAACGCCGTTCTTGAAGCTGATCGCAGATTACGTGAAAGAGGAAGGCATTGAACGGGCAGAGGACCTCTTGGTCCGTTCGACCAGTGCTCGGTCTTCATCAAAAGTCCACATCATCCAGCGCATCGACCGCCAGATCGACCTTGCTGACATCGCCCGGGACCTGAATTTGAAGTTGGAAGACGTGCTCAATGAGATTGAAAACATCGTTTCGGCAGGCACCAAGGTTAATTTGGATTATGTCATCAACAAGACGTTGGACGAAGAGAGCTTGGAGGAGCTGTTCGATTTCTTGAAGGAGAGTGAAGACGAAGGGTCCGAGGAGTTAATTTCCGAATGGAACGACGTCTACAGCGAGGAGGAATTGCGGATGGCCCGCATCAAATTCTTGAGCGAGTACGCCAACTGACTGCGCTACGGATTCAGGTCGTTCCAAGACCGAAGAATCAACCGCCCTGCCGCGAAGAGCATAAACATACCGAAAATCAACCGGAAGACGGATTGATTGATGCGCAGGGCCCATTTGCTCCCCATCCAAGCACCCAAAACAAACGTCAACGCCACGATGCCCGCATACTCTAATTGAATCTGCCCGGCTTTGTAATAGCTCATTAACTCGAGGATGCCAAAGGGCGGTATCATCATTGCGAGGGAGGTGCCCTGCGACATGTGCTGGTTGAGTCCCAATCCGAAGACCAAGGCTGGGACTATGATCATGCCGCCGCCAATGCCCACGAAGCCGCTGGCGATGCCGGCGAGCAGTCCTATGCAGAGCAGCAAAAAGAGGGTTTGAATGTCAATGGATTAGAAATCGAGTTGAAGGCTGAGGTTGAAAACACGGTCTTGCCAACGTCCGTCGTCCACGCCCCAGCTCCAATCGGCGCGCAGCCAGTACCCCAACAACTTGCCTCGGAGTCCGAAGCCCGTGCCCCAGATTACCGGCTCACGGTTGTTGTCAATGGTGACCGTGATGGGATTTTGCGTGACCGTCACTTGATTGAAGGTGTTGGCGTTGTCGTAAGGGTGCTTACCGTTCCATGCTGAGCCCACGTCGAAGAACCCGATGCATTGCAGGGTCTGCAGCAATTCGGTGTCAACCGGTAGTGAGCTGAGTGTGC
>CALGDB010000059.1 GCA_937884175.1 uncultured Flavobacteriales bacterium | reverse complement strand
GCAGGGTATGTTTCGCCATCCGGAGACGGGCACCATCTGGACCCACGAACACGGGCCAAAGGGCGGCGACGAGATCAACATCCCGGAGCCGGGCAACAATTACGGCTGGCCAAAAATTACGTTTGGCCGCAACTACATCGGCACCATCATCACCAAGGATACGGCGATGGTGGGAATGGAGCAGCCACTCTATTATTGGCTCCCTTCCATTGGGGCCTGTGGCATGGACGTGGTGTACGGCGACAGCTGGCCGGAATCGTGGCAGAACAACCTGCTCGTGGGCTCGCTTAGTTTTGAATACCTCGAACGACTTCAATTGGAAGGCAACCGCGTGGTCGACCGAGAGCGCTTGCTCGAAGGCGCCGGTCGGATTCGGGACATCGCACGCAATTCGAAAGGAGAGGTATTCGTTGCAATTGAGGGCGCCGGCACCGTCGTGCACCTCGAACCCATGGAGATGAAGTAATGCGGCAAAAAGGCATTGGAATCATAGCAATCCTATTGGGATGGACAACCCTCCTCTGGGGGCAAACCGACACCCCAAAACTAACTGCCGCTGAGGAGCAGGTGCTTCGCAGTTCGGCAGCACCGACCACCGACACCTTGCTTCAAGTCAGCAAGGGCCAATTCAACATCCATTTCAGCCAAGTCCAACTAAGCAACTGGGCTGCGGGCGGCCAGAGTAACATCTCTTTACTGACCAAGTTTGACCAAAACTGGAACTACGACCGGGGGCAGTTCGGATGGGACAGCGAGCTGCACCTGGCTTTTGGCCTTTTACATCGGCCGGAGGACCGGGTCATCATCAAGACGGACGACCGGATTGAATGGTCCACCAAGTTGGGGTACCGCACCACAGAGTCGGGTTTCGTGACGTTTATGGCGCATTTCCGGTCGCAATTCGCCCCGGGTTACGCGATGGAAAATGGCATCCCTGTGCGCGACATTTTGAATTCAAACTTCCTCGCGCCCGGTTACGGGGTCTTGGCAGGTGGCATGGACTACAAAACCCCCAAAGGCGGACTGGTGTTGTTCTTGGCTCCCATCACCATCAAATCCACCTGGGTACTCAATGATTCGCTTTCGGCCGCCGGGGCGTTCGGTGTGGAACCCGGGCAGCGCAGCCGCTACGAGATGGGCGGCTACCTGAAGTTGAATTTCAAGAAGGACTTCAGCGAAGAAATCAGCTATGCTGTCCGGCTCGACTTGTTTTCGAATTTCCTTGACAACCCGCAAAACATTGACGTGTATTCCGACCACGTCCTATTGTTGAAGGTCAACCCGTGGCTGTCCACGTCCATTTCTGCGACGCTGATTTACGACGATGACATCCAGTTGACCAAAATTCCAGAAGTCATCGAAGGCGTTCTCGTTCCCAACATCGGCCCGGGCCTTCAGTTGAAACAGGTCCTCTCCGTTGGGCTGTCCATTCAAGTTTGAGCGCTTACTTTTGCGCCGCATTCACACCAATTCCATGAAAGCATACGTATTCCCGGGCCAAGGCGCCCAATTCCCCGGAATGGGAAAAGACCTGTATGATCATTCGGACGCTTTGAAAGCGCGTTTCGAATTGGCCAATGAAATTCTCGGCTTTGAAATTGCCGATACCATGTTCAATGGCAGCCCGGAAGACCTCAAGCAAACCTCGGTGACCCAACCCGCCATTTTCATCCATTCGGTGGTGTTGGCTGAGGCGTTGGGCGATGTCTTTCAACCAGACGTGGTCGCTGGCCACAGCTTAGGCGAATTCTCAGCCTTGGTCGCTGCCGGCGCCCTCTCGTTTGAAGACGGCCTCAAGCTTGTTTCGGAGCGCGCACAAGCCATGCAGGCGGCGTGCGATGAAACGCCCAGCACCATGGCGGCCGTACTCGGCCTCGAGGATAACGTAGTTGAGGACGTCTGTAACTCCACCGTTGGTGTGGTGGTCGCAGCCAATTACAACTGCCCCGGTCAGCTCGTAATCTCTGGAGAAGTTCCGGCTATTGAAGCGGCTTGTGCCGCCCTTACGGAGGCCGGTGCGCGACGCGCACTTGTGTTGCCTGTAGGAGGTGCGTTCCACTCGCCACTTATGGAGTCCGTCCGGGAGCGTCTAGCAGCTGCCATTGCCGCGGCGCCATTCCAATCGCCGCGCTGCCCAGTAGTCCAAAACGTTAACGCCTCGCCAGAAACCAACCCGGAAGTCATCCGCGAGAACCTCATCGCTCAATTGACTGCACCCGTGCGGTGGACGCAAAGCATGCACAAAATGATAGAACTAGGAGCGACCGAAGTCATTGAAGTTGGTCCTGGTAAAGTGTTGCAAGGCCTCTTCAAAAAAGTGGACCGCGCCTTTGCCGTTTCCGGAGCGGAACTGTGATCTGCACGGCGGCACCGGACATAAAAAAAGCGAGCACTGAGCTCGCTTTTTTATTTCTGGTCTGTTTCTAGGACGCTTACATCACGATTTCCGAAGCCCAGGCGTGAAGGATTTGCAGTTCATTCTCCGCAACCAACAGCGCTTCTTTCAATTTGCCATTTTCCATGCGCAACTCATCGCACCGGCGTTGTGCACGTGCCAATTCATTTTTCAACCGCATAAATTCCTTCAGCGTTTGCACCCGCTCTTGACGAGCGGTTTCGAGTTGGACCATAAGATCTTCCATACTACAAAGAACGCCGACGCACGAGCCCTTTACAACGGACCTGCCCTGCACTTTTCCACCTTTTGCAGTTCATTTCAACAACCGGCCCTTAAGGTGCTCGGACGGCGTCGCCTTGAGGGTCCGGAACGCGGTTTCGGAAAATCAGGAGCACCACAAAACCAAACAACCCCAGGCCACCTGCGAAGGCATACAACGATGAAATGGCCGAGAGGTCTCCCTGGAATTGATGCCCCGAGAACACGGCGCCAACACCAATACCCACTTCAAGTGACATCAACATGGTGCCCAAGGCCAATGCGACCCTTCCCGGACGCGCCAGATCTGCGGTCCATGCCATGATGGTAGGCATGTTGATGCCAATGGACATTCCGTAAATCACCCCAAACAAAGCGGCCATCGCCTTGGTCTCTACCACGCTCAATCCAAACATCCCGACCGCCAGCAACGCTCCGCCAATGAGCATGAGCGGCACCCGACCTCGGCGGTCCGAAGCACGGCCTGCAATCAAGCGCATCGAGATAGAGGCGATGACGATGACAGTGTTGAAGGAGCCTTTGTAAACGTACCCCAAAGAACTCACGAAATCCGGAGAAATGGTCAAGAACGTGCCAAAGGCAAACGCTACGGGTAACAAACCCAATGCCGCCGGCCACGCCGATAAGTCCATGACATCCCCCTTCCAAACATGTAGGTCGGACCACTTCACGCGTCGACCCTTGGGCAAAGTCTCCGGCAATCTCAACGTCATGACCAAGGCAATCAAGCCAAAAAGCGTGGAGACGATGAACATCGCGTTGTAGCCGTATTCCACGGTTAACCAACTGCCGATCGCGGGTCCCCCGGCCATGCCGGCATTGCCGGCCACACCGAGGTAGCCCAGCGCTTCACCACGCCGGTTGAGAGGCGTGATGTCGGTGAGGAAAGCAGTGGTGCCTGTGGGGCGGAATCCGGTGCTCATGCCGTGCAGCAGGCGCAGGGTCAGGAATGCCCACACGGCGACCGGCACTCCGCTCCAGACTGCCTTGCCCGTGATGGCGCCCACGCCGATGTAGCCCAATCCGGCGATCATGGTGACCCACGTACCGAACAGCATCACTGGCCTCCGCCCTGATCGGTCGGCAATCCGCCCGCTAAAAAACCGCGAAAGGAAGGCGCCCACCGTAAATAGACCCACAATCCAACCGATCAAATCCGGACGGCCCAACTCCGTTAAAAAGCCAGGCAGTTCCGGCATGACCATGCCGAAACTAGCCATGAAGAGAACGGTGCTGGTGCAGAGAACCCAAAACTGAGAGGAAAACATGATGGCGTTCTCGGGAAGAGCTTGTTTCGTCACTTGGCCGCAAAGATACCCCCGCTTATCTTGGCTCTATGCAATATCCGGCGAAAGTCTTGTTGGCGTGGGGAGAAGCCATATCGGGCAACCGCGAAATCCGCGATTGGCTGATGCAAAACGGTTATGCCGAGTTGGCACTCACCTGCCACGCGCTTCACTTGGACGACAGCGCCCGGTCGTGGCTCATGGCCAACCAACATCCGCACCTGATGGCGCTCGTTAGTGGTTCGGAAGGCGATGCCCAAGCCATCCAATGGATGGAGAAATTTGGCTTCAATTACCTAAAAGATGTGGCCCTCGGCGCCGATAACGACGACGAAGCCGTCAAGCGGCTCATCAAAGCGGGGCAACGCGAATGGGCCGGAATCGCCCTCAAAATCCGCTCCGTCAAGAACCAGATCGAGTCGGACAACAACGACATGCACAAAATTTCACGGCGCTGAGCTCGTGGCTCAGGCGTTGGAGTAGACTAAGTGACTCCAGATGCGGTCGTCCAGCACTTCATTGGCCATCCGCAATACGTCTTCAGCCGTAATGGCTTCAATGGCTTCGAAGACAGTTTCGAGCCGCTCCACCCGATTGTACAGCAAGAAGCTCTTCCCCAAACTCGTCATCACACTGCTCCCCGAGTCCTGCGACAAGGCCACGTGGCCGACAATCTGCTGTTTGATGTTGTGCAACTGGCGCACGCCGAGCTTGGTCTTCCGAAGCGCGGCAAGCTCCTTGCGCACGAGGGCCTCGGCTCGCTTGTGGAAGCGCTTGTCCGTTCCAAAATACACGCTGAAGACACCCACGTCGCTATAAGGCGTATAGGCACATTCAATGTTGTACGCCATCCCATGGCGTTCCCGCACGTTCAAGCTCAAACGATTGTTCATAGTGGGGCCACCGAGATGGTTGGCGATGAAAGCCAGGCCGATGCGATCGGGATGGTTGCTGCCGTGGGTCAAGGTGCCCATAACGTGGTGCACCTGGTGGATGTCTTTTTTCAGGCGGATATCGAACGGGGTGCTGCCTTCAAACGGGGCGCGGTTTAGTGCAGCAACTCCGCCCTGGACCCGGCCAAAATGCTTTTCGCACAACCGTGTGACTTTGGACCACGGGGTCGCTCCCACGACGCTAAACACCATTTCGTTCGGGTGGTAATGGCGCGACACGAAACCCTCG
>CALGDB010000058.1 GCA_937884175.1 uncultured Flavobacteriales bacterium | reverse complement strand
CTGTTCCGTTTCTAGGCTGTACAGGACATTCTCGCCAACGATTTCCTTCACCAATGCCATACCCATGTGCGACTCGTCGCCCTCGCCGTGGACTTGCATGGGTGGGTGAGGTTTGTATCGGAACGTTTGACGGGATGTAGAATTCCCTTTGGCTTGCAGGCCGAGTGCGCCAAATTCTGAATCGAGCCATGCACTTGCCATGTCCTCACCCTGTGTGCCGGTTTCTCGGCCTTCGCAGGTGCTGTCGGTGAGAGCGTAAACGATGCGCTCAACGTAATGCGTTGAGCTGACAGGTTCAGTGCCGCAACCGATGAAGGCGGCCGAAGCGACTAAACCAACGCCATACCGTACAGTTTCTTGACATTTGATTTTCATACAGCCGTGTTTTTAAGGATATTTTCGTACAAAATTCGACAATGCACATAAATAACCACTTCGCCGGTTTTGTGTTTTTTGGGTTAGCGCTGCTGACTGCCTGCGCCCCCCCCGTTGCTGAGCCTCCCGCCACTTCATATACTGACACCCTGCGCTACGACTCAGAAGCACATCTTAGAAACGTTCGACAATTGACCTTTGGCGGCGACAATGCGGAGGCGTATTGGTCATTTGACAGCGAAAAACTCGTTTTCCAAGCCAATAATCCGGCATGGGGTACGGGCTGCGATCAAATCTTCTGGATAGATTTGGAAGCAGACGCAACAGAGAAAGCAGAAGGCTTGAACCAGATTTCCAATGGTCAAGGCCGCACGACGTGCGCTTATTTCCTTCCGGGCGATACGACCGTTGTGTTCGCCTCAACGCACTTAGCGGATACCCTGTGCCCCGAGGTTCCGCCACGCGGGCCGAGGGGTGAATATGTTTGGCCCATTTACGAGGGCTACGACGTGTTTGCTTATGATTTAGAGGGCAACCCGATTGCTCAATTAACTTTTGAGCCTGGGTACGACGCGGAAGCTACAATCAGCACTGCAGGTGACCGAATGGTATTTACGAGCACCCGCAGCGGTGACTTGGAATTGTACACCTGCGCTTTGGATGGCAGTGACGTGGTGCAAGTGACCAACGAGTTGGGGTATGACGGCGGAGCGTTTTTCTCACCGGACGGCAGCAAATTGATTTGGCGTGCCAGCCGACCCAAGACAGACGAGGAAGTCGCCCACTACACGGCGTTACTCGCCAAAGGGTTGGTAGAACCCACGTCTATGGAGCTGTTCATCGCCAACGCTGATGGTACGGATGCGCGACAGCTGACCGATTTAGGTGGAGCTAATTGGGCCCCTTACTTCCATCCCGATGGGGATCGTGTGTTGTTTTCAAGCAACCACAAGACGGCAGCCTTTCCATTTAATATTTTCATGATCAATACAGACGGGACGGGACTCACGCAGGTCACTTTCGACAATGCGTTCGACTCATTCCCCATGTTCTCCCCCGATGGGAAGCGAATCGCCTTTTCATCCAACCGAAACAACGGCCGCACACGCAACACCAACGTATTTGTCGCCGATTGGGTAGAATAATGCATGCGCACCTTCGCTGTATACAAACCCTACGGGGTGCTCAGCCAATTTACCTCTAAGGACGGACACCCGGGACTATCGAGTTTGAAATTGGGTGTTCCGCCTACCGTTTGGCCTGTGGGAAGACTGGATCGCGATTCAGAAGGATTGCTTCTGTTGACGGCAGATAACTGGCTCAAGCAACGTCTGACCAATCCCGCGGAAGGCCACAGCAAAACGTATTGGGTTCAAGTCGAGGGTCAGCCAACGGAAGCATCCATTGACCCCATGCGGCATCCGATGCGGCTCCGTATTCGTAAGAAATACGTTCTTACGAAGCCCGCTCGCGTCAGGGTGATGCCCGAACCTGAACTGCCGGAGCGGATTCCACCGATTCGCAAGCGATTGACCGTGCGAACGGCTTGGCTCGAAGTCGAACTGACGGAAGGCAAAAACCGACAGATTCGCAAAATGACTGCGGCCACCGGATTTCCCACCTTGCGCATTGTCCGGGTTGGCATCGGTTCCCTTACCTTGGAATCATTGGAACTCAATCCCTGCGAATGCCAGGAATTGAACCCAGATCAAATCAAAGACGCCCAACGTTCTATCCATGGTTAGGTTCATTGCATCTTGCTTCCGCACGTTGTTGGGATTGCTCTGGTCGACGGTGTGTTGCTCCTATGCATTGGTGACCATTCTCATCAAACCACCTGCTGCAACCTACGTGCTTACGACGATTGGAAGCAATATGTGGAGTAAGAACATGCTTCGCATCGTTGGGAACCCTGAAGTAAACGTCACGTTCGAATCAAGCGATGCAGCATTTGACCATTGGCCAAGCCAAGCCATTTTTATTGCCAACCACCGAAGCCAATTGGACATTAATGCTTCGGCAGCAGCTATCCCCCATCCCATTGTCTACCTGTCCAAAGCGAGCGTGCGTAAGGTGCCGATTCTCGGATTGCTCAATGAGCGGGTTGGAACCGTATTCATTGACCGCTCGAATCCAACAGCAGCCAAGCAATCAGTGGACCGGTTAATTTCTACCTTGAAACGCGGCATCTCGGTCATTGTATACCCGGAAGGCACACGCTCAAAAGACGGAAAGATGTTGCCTTTCAAAAAAGGCGCTTTTCACCTGGCCGCAAAGTCACAAGCTGTGATTATTCCGTTGCATATTCACGGCACCCGAACGGCGCTTCCCAAAGGAGGGCTTCTGCTGCGAAAGAACCCAGTTCATGTGCGGTTTGGCAAGCCCATAACGCCACCGGCTGCGGATGACTCGCATGCATTGCAGGCGTTTGTAATGGAAGGACAAGAAGCTGTGGAACGCATGCAGGCGTGGCATGCAACGAACGTTCCAACGCCAGATTAGCGCAGGGCGTAGGCCAGTTCGAGGCCCTCTTTGATAGCGCGCTGCGCATCGAGTTTTGACGCATTCAAAGCGCCGCCAATGAGGTGAGCGTATTTGCCCAGCATCTTAAGATCTTTAGCAAGCGGGTGAAAGGGCTCTTGACCTGCGCAGACCACAAAATGATCGGCAGCCAAGGTGTGTTCTTCTCCGTCCTGAGTGTACAATAAGCCATGCGGTAATAGCGACTGGTAAGTGACGCCCGTGTGCATCTGCACGCCCGCTTTTTTCAGTCCCATGCGGTGAATCCAACCAGTCGTCTTGCCAAGGCCTCCACCCATTTTCTTTGCAGACCTTTGCAGCATGTGAACGGTGCGTTCTGAGGTCACGTCAGCCGGTGCATTCAAGCCCCCCCGCTCTTCCAATTGCGTATCGATGCCCCATGTTTCGTAAAAGTCATGACGACCATCGTGAACGAGGAATTCAGCCACATCAAATCCGATGCCACCTGCGCCAATGATGGCTATGGTATCGCCTAGTTCTACTTGGCCTTTGAGTACATCGATGTAACTCACAACCCGCGCATCCTCACCTGCATTGGGCACATTCCAAGACCGCGGTTTCACGCCCGTCGCCAACACCACTTCATCGTACGCGAGCAACTCGACTGCTTGAATGTCGGTGTTCAATTGGACCGCAACGCCGAGCAGCTCCAATTGCCTGTCGAAATACCGCAAGGTTTCATTAAACTCCTCTTTGCCGGGAATTCGCTTGGCCATGTTGAATTGCCCACCTATCTGATGGCTCTTTTCGTAAAGTGTGACCGCATGACCGATTCTGGCCAATTCGGTTGCTGCACTCAGTCCGGCGGGTCCGGCGCCGACAACAGCGATACGGCGGGGATCCGATGTGCGCGCGTCTATCGGCCACTCGCTTTCGTGTGCTGCTCTTGGATTGACCAAGCACGAAGCAATTTGCTGTTTGAAAATCTGGTCGAGGCAGGCCTGGTTGCAACCGATGCACGTGTTGATTTCATCGGTTCGGTCGGTCTTTGCTTTGACCACCAAGTCAGGATCAGCGAGGAACGGCCGCGCCATTGAAATCAAGTCCGCACACCCCTGCTCCAGCGCTTCTTCGCACACACCGGGCATATTCAAGCGGTTGGTTGTAACCAATGGTATGGAGACGGACCCCATCAACCGCTTGGTCACGAAGGTGAATCCACCGCGGGGCACCAAGGTCGCAATGGTGGGGACACGGGCTTCGTGCCAACCGATGCCCGTATTGATGATGTTCGCACCGGCCTCCTCAATGGCCCGGGCCAATTGAATTACTTCGTCCCAACTGCTTCCATCCGCTACCAAATCCAACATGCTCAGCCGGTACATGATGACGAAATCATCTCCCATGCGTTCACGGATGCGCCGAATGATCTCAACAGGGAAACGCATTCGATTTTCAAAGCTTCCGCCGTACCTGTCTTTCCGATGGTTGGTCGAGGACACGAGGAATTGATTGATCAGGTACCCTTCAGAGCCCATGATCTCTACGCCATCGTACCCTGCGGCTTTTGCGAGGTGTGCAGAATGCACAAAATCTTTAATTGTTCGCTCGACCCCTCTTTCTGAAAGCGCGCGTGGCTTGAAGCGGTTGATGGGCGCTTTCATGGCGCTGGGTGCAACGTTGAAAGGATGGTAGCTGTACCGCCCACCGTGCAAAATTTGCATAAGGATGTGTCCGCCTTCCCGATGCACTGCTTCCGCGATGACTTGATGTTTTTTCGCGTGCCGCATGCTTTGCATTCGCGCGCCATTCGGCCCTAATACGCCCCGACGATTGGGGCTGATCCCACCGGTAACGATAAGTCCGGCACCACCACGTGCCCGTTCGGCATAAAACGCAGCCAGTTTACTGAACCCATCGGATTCCTCTTCCAAGCCCAAGTGCATGCTTCCCATGATGATGCGGTTGGGCAACGTAAGGTGCGCCACTTGTAGTGGAGAAAAAAGACGCGGGTATGTGGGGTGCTGACTCAATCGAAGTCACGATAGGAATCTACCAAGTTATCCCTTCTTCGACGCGAAGCCATGTATTGAAAGAAGAAACTTTGGCCGTCCTTGGTGGTTTCCTCTTTCTTGCTCGCCTTCAAATCTGCCAGTTCCTCATAGAAGGTCATGTCACTCGTGGTGATGTTCATCCGACCTTTTTTGCCATCAAGTTTGAAATCGTGGTAGTACCAATTTTCCTCGTCACCATGGAAATACAAGGTGAACGCGTCACCGCTTCGGCTTCGTTTAAGTTCCAATTTACCAGGAATGTGCATAAACAGTGCATCCTTGCCCAAGGAAACCAAGCCGAATTCGCTCGTCGAAATCCACGCTTCCTCAGGGTCGTCCCACACCAAATCGACATCGGTCAGGACCACCCCCCGTTGCAACAATTTCGGGACATTCTTCAATTTTCCCGTCATGGCCAAGTCATTGATGAGTTTTTGACTATCCTCGTCTCCAATCCAAGTGCGCAGCGCCTGCTCGTAGTTCGTGGACGCAATGTCCAAGGGCTCGCTCGACTGCCATGAAGGAATCTGCAATGCCATCCTTTCGAACAGATCTGGATGGAAGTAGTAACTCAACAGAACGGTACCCTTGAAGTGGTAATTCCCCCGCGGGTCAATGTCAAAGCTACCCACCATCTTGTCGTCGACCAGCCCAAAATCCAATGGCAGATTCATCGAACCCGAACCGGAAAGTTGGCACAATGCGGCATCGAGAACAATGCGGTTGCCCGGACGAGAATCATCTTCAAATGCGGCTGCCGAGGAGATGATGTAATCGCCGGCTTTGAACCGCAAGGCTCCTTCTGGAATGAGCACTGGCTGCTCGGATTCATCAGCCAACGGATCCAAGAATGAAGGATACAGGGTAAACGGAGCGCGACGCGAGAACATCATGCCACACGCCAAGGGGTCGCCATCGACATCCAAGGGCTGTTCGGGAATGGGAATGGCAACTGCTGAGGGGTCAATGGGTGCTTCAAACTGAATCCACGCGGGTTGAAATTGCCGACACGTCTGAGTCATTCGAGCGCCGCCATTGAAGATGAGAAATGCGTCGCTGGCCATCATTGTGAAGTCCCCTGCGAATTGGAAATTCGGGTCGAGCATGAAATTATCGCGTGCATTAACACTTCCTATTCCGTACGTCTCAATGGACTCATTTACCCCGATTTCATCTAAAATCAAGGTTTGGATGGTCATGTCTGTTCCACGGTATTGGTATTCGCCAGCGCCCTGAAAGGAATAGCGTCCGTGGATCTTGAGGAATGCCTTTTCGACCAAATGGTGTTGCGTTGTTGCATTGGAAATGAGCCGTGCGTTTTGCAATTCATCCATGTCCGCATCCCGGCGGACGGTGACCAAACCACTGTCAGGGAATACGCGCGAGTCGGCGACAGCGATTTCCTTTACGCCTTTGCATTGAAGGACATCCTCTCCCACCAGATAGGTGGCATGCGTACTCAAAAAATGAAGCGAGTCTTGATTTGGCTCGATTGAAATGAAATTGGATAAGGTTCGGTTCTCGCTGAAGTTGAGGGGTAAGGCGTCAACATCCCGCTCCGAGATCAAATCAATCTCATCGTCGTCCATGAACCAGCGAAAGCGAGCCATGAAGCAGAGGTACTGTTGGATAGACAATTCGATGGCTGTCTCTCCTGAATTGGGGATGAACTCACCGGTACGCTGCTCAAAATCAAGCTCGCTTTGGACGTCATCGGTCTCGAATGCGGATAATGAAGCGTGCCGTCCGTAGAGTTCAAAGGATGCGTGGGTAGTTGTCGCCTTCTTGTATTGAAATGAGAAATCCTGTGCTTCCAAGCCAGCTTTTGCCAGGTCCAAATACCCGGTGCCATTCAGCCCAGTCGTGTCGATAGCCAACGTTCCCGAAAGCGCTCCTTCCCCGTTGTACAGGTCTACCGGCTTCACCCTGGTGGTCAACTCGAGTACCTCTTCGTGTGGGTCAAAGTGAACGAACCCCTCGGTTGTGATTGCATCGGGAACGTCCGCCTCCAAGGATGAATTGTTGTCAAAGGCCGTTACGGGGCCAATGATGCTGTCTGGCAGTAACACCAATGCGCGTCCTTCTACATGCGCCGTCAAGAAGTCAATTTCACCTGCAGCGTTCAAGCCGGAGCCATCCAACGACAATGCGGAGGTGAATCTAGCATTGCCGTTGTAAAGCGTCGATCCATCTGGGGGTGTGATGGAAGTTAACCCCATGTAGAAGTCATCCATCACCACCAAAGGCTGATCGATATCGGCAACAATCCCCGCAGAAACCAACGTCCCCTCGAGTTGGAAATTGGACGCGGTCAGGTTGTCAAGGCCGGACAATTGAAATGGCTCAACTGCATAGTAGAAGTCGCTCCTTTTATACGCACCTCCGTACAAGTCGGGCCGGTCGTAGTAAACAAAGCTCGTTTCCTTGCTTGTGAATTCGGGGTACGATTGATAGCGGTCGGCGTCTTTTCCCGAGCGATTGAAGGGCCGGTCAATGGCCAATTGGCCTGAAATGTCTTGCAAGCTGTTGTTGAGCCAAATCTTCT
>CALGDB010000057.1 GCA_937884175.1 uncultured Flavobacteriales bacterium | reverse complement strand
GCCCCGGGAGCTGCCGAGACGGAATTCAGTGTGGTGCGGTTCAAAGGCGATGAGGACGCGGCCAAGGCGGTGTACGGTGGATACACTCCGCTTTCCGCAGAAGACGTGGCCGACGCAGTGATGTACATCGCGACACGTCCCGAACACGTCAGTATCCAAGATATTTTGATCATGCCGGCTGCGCAAGCCAGCGCTTACCATTTTCACAAATCATGAAAATGAAAACACAGTTCTTGTGCTGGGGCCTCTTGTGCTTGGTCGGAACGTTCGCTTGGACCGGTTGTTCGTTTCAGTTTGAACGCGTGGACCTGGTAGTTCACAATGGGGTCGTGTTGACCCTCGATGGAGCGAACACGGTCGCCCAAGCCGTTGCAGTGGACAGCGGTCGGATTGTTGCGGTCGGTCCCGAGCGCGCAATTTTAAATAAGTATGCAGGCGATCAGTCCGTGGACTTACGCAGAGGGGTGCTGACGCCGGGATTGATGGATGGACACGCCCATCTAATTGGGTATGCCGACGGGCTGCTTGAGGCCAATTTGTTCGGCACTACCAGCTGGGAGGATGCGGTCGAACGGGTCGTTGAGCAACAAGCCGAATGGCCTAGCGAGTGGGCCGTCGGCCGGGGATGGGACCAAAATGACTGGGACAGCCAAGCTTTCCCCGGTCGCACCCTGCTCGATGCCACCTTTCCGGACCAGCCTGTCGCGTTGGAGCGTATTGACGGACACGCGCTGATTGTGAATGGCGAAGCGTTGCGCCGGGCGGGCCTGCTAAGCGGAGCGGTGCCGGTTGTGGAAGGGGGAGAAGTGGTGCTCGATGCGGACGGTGTTCCAACGGGCGTCCTTGTTGACAATGCGTGCGGATTGGTTAGCAGCATCATTCCTCCTCACCCAGAGCCACGAAGGCTGGAGGCGTTGATGGAGGCACAGGCAAATTTGCTCGCTCACGGGATTGTTGGGGTGACCGATGCCGGGTTGTCACCGGCTGAAATTGAACGGATCGATGCATTACAACAATCCGGTGCACTCAAGCTGCGCGTGAACGCTCTGGTTTCGGCGAGCGACGAAAACATTGCTTGGTTAGTGGACTCCGGTCGGCGAATCGAGGACATGCTGGTCGTGAACGGCGTCAAATTTTACATGGACGGTGCGTTGGGATCACGGGGTGCACTGCTCCGACAGCCGTACAGCGACCGCACCGGTTGGTTCGGATTGGCAACTCAACGCGAACAGGAATTCAAGCGTCAAATTAAGACGCTTCATGGGCATGGCTTGCAGGCCGCCACGCATTGTATCGGCGATTCGGCGACGGCATTGGTGCTGGGCGCCTACGCTGATGTCCTCGAAGGACCCAATGATTTGCGGTGGCGCATCGAGCATGCGCAGGTGGTTTCTGAAGAGGACGTGGCACGGTTCGGCGGCTATAGTGTCATTCCATCGGTTCAGCCAACGCATGCGACGAGCGACATGTACTGGGCGGGGGAACGGTTGGGAAGGAATCGGATCCGCCGCGCGTATGCCTACCAGGAGTTGTTGCAAGCGTTGGGAATGACGGCCCTTGGAACGGATTTTCCGGTAGAAGACATCGATCCCCGCAAAACGTTCGCTGCAGCCGTGGCGCGTATGGATGCAGACGGCTACCCGGTAGGAGGCTTCCAGCCGGAGAACGCATTGACCCCAGAACAAGCCTTGCGAGGCATGACCCAATGGGTGGCGTTGGCCCAATTTCAGGAAAACGCATTGGGTACAATCGAGGTCGGCAAGTGGGCAGACTTTACGTGGATGGATCGGAATTGGCTGGAGGTGGATGCACAATCCGTGCGTACGACACGTATGTATGGAACCTGCATCGCAGGTGATTGGCAATACTTGGAATCAGCGCGTCCATGAAACACACCATCCTGCGCTCCCCGTTGACTTGGTTGGTGGTGGTTTTTGCCATTGGGGTAGCCATCGGTATGGCCGAATTGACGCCTGAACGGAGCCTTCCTGTTATTCAACCGCATCAACTAAACCCCGCTCTGGTAGATCCGGCACTGTGGTCCAATGAAGATCACCGCATCCTCGATTTCGAACTGGTCAATCACCTGGGCGACAGCGTCACGATGAATGACGTTGCAGGTGAAGTCATCATTAGCGACTTTTTCTTCAGCCGGTGTGCGACCATTTGCCCCATCATGACGTCCAACTTGCGCGCTGTGCCGAAAGCGTTGGAAGGAAAAACTGGATGGCGTATTTTAAGCCACAGCGTCACACCTGCGGCCGATACTCCCGAAGTCCTCGCTGCGTATGCGGATCGAATGGACGCGTCGCATCCCAACTGGTGGTTCCTCACGGGTGCGAAAAATGAGATTTACCGCATGGCTCGCACCAGTTATTTCGCTTGTTATGACGAGGCGCAGGGGGGTGATGGGGGCTTGCAGGACTTTGTCCACACGGAAAACGTGGTGCTTGTGGATGCCCAAGGACGCCTGCGCGGCTTTTACGATGGGACGAGTGAAGAGGCTATAAATCAACTGATTGCAGACGCGCAATTTCTCCTCGGAAAAAAAGATTGAATTTTTTCATGAAAAGCTGGAGGCGTTGGAGAAAGTCACCCTACATTTACTGCCGCTTTCGAAGGAAGGCACGTTCTTTACAATGCGATTGACAACAGGAAAACGGACGGCTCAGGCCCGACGCTTTGGCCAGCTCGAAAAAAAAGCCACAGAAAAGATTGTGGGTTGAATATTTCGAACTATCTTTGCGCCCCCTTTCGAGGGGACGCCTTTTTAGATTGTGGCGCAAAAATTGTTGGCAGGTTCTCCTCAAATAGTTTTGAAGAGACTTGTAACCGGACTTATCTTTGTCGCCCGCTTAACAGAGCATTTGAAAGAAGCCGATTCGTCGGCAGACATCGATAAACGTTCTTTGACTTGATGCAGCAGCCCGGATTCTTCTTCGGAAGATTCCATCAAATCCACTCTCCCCCCGGAGAGTGGTGTCTCATCCAAGCACGGATGAGATTGTTAGATTCCCTGAGATTCTCAACAGATTAAACTTTTTACAATGGAGAGTTTGATCCTGGCTCAGGATGAACGCTAGCGGCAGGCCTAACACATGCAAGTCGAACGAAAGTTTTTAACTTTAGTGGCGAACGGGTGCGTAATACGTGAGAATCTGCCCTTAGG
>CALGDB010000056.1 GCA_937884175.1 uncultured Flavobacteriales bacterium | reverse complement strand
CTGCACCCGGCGTACATGGAAGAATTGCTCGAGGTTGATGGAACGTTACGTGAGGAACACGCCCCCACAGTACGCATGGAGACTACGCCGTTTTTAAAGACGGACTACATCGGGTTTTTTGTGGAGCCGAGCGCTCAGGGCTGGCACCCCTGGCAGGACGAAGCCGTCCGCAACGCGCTTTCGCTGGCCATTGACCGGGAAGGCATCGCTCGTTCCCTGCGAAGGGGGACCGTAATTCCGACCCGGGATTTTGTGCCGCCCGTCCTCGTGGGGCGTTCTTCCCCTAGGCCTTCCGGGTACGATGTCGAACGCGCTCGGGCGGTGATCGATTCCGTGGCCGCTGAGCATCCCCGTCCATGGCCAGAATGGGTGCTATCAACCACGAGTGAGTACACCGATTTGTGCGCGGCGCTGCAATTCCAATGGGAATCCATCGGGTTGGAGGTGGGCATCGACGTGGTGGCGCCGGCGACCCACAGGGAGCGCGTGGCCAACGGCAAGGCCATGGCCTTTCGCAAGTCATGGTTGGCGGATTATCCGGATGCCGAAAATTTCTTATCGCTTTTCCGGACGGCCAATCACGCCCCAAGCGGTCCTAACTACACGCATTATTCGGATGCTGGATTCGACGCCCGTCTTGACTCGGCGATGGCGGAACCGGATGCCTCCATTCGGCTAGCGCTTTATGACGACTTGAATGGAATGGTCTCGGAGGCGTTGCCGTTGATTCCGCTCTTTCATGACCAAGTGACGCATTTTATCCGGCACGACGTCCAAGGTTGGGAAATCAATTCCATTAACCGATTGGATTTGAGGCGGGTAAGGAAAACGCCAGCGCACAACTGAGGCGTGCGTGCTCGATTTGTGCCACAAACCGTAAATTGGAAGGCACGAACTCTTGGTTTCCATGCTCAGAATTGATTGCCATACCCACATTCTACCCCGCGAAATGCCCAAGTGGACCGAGCGGTTTGGGGGAGGTCAGTACATCCACTTGGAGCCAAGTGAGCGAGCAGGATTTGCACGCATGATGCAAGGTAGCCAATTTTTTCGCCAAATCGGTGAAAACTGCTGGGATGTGGAGGTGCGCAAACGGGAATACGCGGCGTTCGAGACCCAAGTCCAAGTGGTGTGTACTATTCCTGTAATGTTCAATTACGACGCCCCGCTGGCGCATGCGCAGGATATCTCGGGCTTTCTCAACGACCACATCAGTGCGCTCGTCGCCAACGATCCGCGGCATTACGCGGGCTTGTGCACCGTGCCTATGCAGGACACCGACGCGGCCATCCGTGAATTGGAACGGGCCAAGGATGCTGGTCATCTTGGGGTGCAGATTGGCTCTAACATCAACGGACTCAACCTTTCGGAGGAACGGTTTTTTTCATTCTTTGAAGCGTGTGAGCGCTTGGGGATGGCGGTCATGATTCATCCGTGGGACATGATGGGCAAGGAGCAGATGGAAAAATACTGGTTGCCTTGGTTGGTGGGTATGCCCGCGGAAACAGCCCGTGCGGCAAGCTCGATGATCTTCGGTGGGGTATTGGAACGGCTGCCCAATTTGCGGGTCATGTTCAGCCACGCTGGCGGATCGTTCCTCACAACGTTGGGTCGATTTGAGCACGGATTTAATTGCCGACCGGATTTGGTGGCCGTCGACAACGAT
The DNA here is from genome assembly GCA_937884175.1 of uncultured Flavobacteriales bacterium. Taxonomy (GTDB): domain Bacteria; phylum Bacteroidota; class Bacteroidia; order Flavobacteriales_D; family Sanyastnellaceae; genus UA16. The sequence continues at coordinate 3,510 of CALGDB010000056.1, read as the reverse complement.
GTCAACCCCCGTGACTACCTCGAAAAGTTCTGGATCGACAGCATCACGCACGATGCCGATTTGCTGCAGTACGTGTTGAAGCTGCAAGGAGCCAATCGGATTTGCATGGGGTCGGATTACCCCTTCCCGCTTGGTGACCTCGAGTTCGGCGCCTACATGCTCGACATGGGACTAGAAGAAGACCAGTTGAACCAATTGTTCTCCGGGGCGGCCCTCGAATGGCTCGGCGTGCCGGCGTCGCATTTTGAATCATAAGCCACGCCTTGAATTTGCTGCAACCAATTGAAGCCTAAACGGGTTTTACCTACTGACTATCTGATCCATGGAAGCGGCTGACATCAACCTCATTGAAGCGTGCAAGCGGGGTAAGCCCAGTGCGCAACGGGAGGTGTATACACGCTTTAGCCCCATGATGTTTGCCGTGGCGCTCCGTTACACGAATGGGCGGGCCGACGCGGAAGACATTTTGCAAGAGTCGTGGATCAAGGTGTTCCGCCACATCAAGTCGTTCAGCGAGCACAACAGTTTCGAAGGTTGGCTGCGGAGAATCGTCGTCAACACCGCGATTACGCACTACCGCCGGAACCAAAAACACGCTTTTCAGCTCGATGTGGAAGAGGTCCATGCAACCCCTGCAGACTTGGAAGCGTTCAAGGAATTAGATTTCAATCGAGAAGAATTGGCGACTGCCATTGCGCAGTTGCCCAAAGGATATGGATTGGTGTTCAATATGTATGTCATCGAAGGATACAAGCACAAAGAAATTGCCGAGCAATTGGGAATTGATTTGAATACGTCCAAGAGCCAGTTAAGTCGGGCGAGGAAGTATTTGCAAGGCATCCTCGGAAACATGTCAAAGCGAGCACAGAAGGTATAAAGCAGAAGCGATGAAAGCAGAAGAATTTGATCAGTACGTCCGCGCTCAGTTCGAAAACGAAGCCGTTGCGCCACGCGCCGAAGTTGAAGACGCCGTCTTCGCTTCCCTGAACACTGCGACCCGAAAGCGCCGTGGCATTGCTGCCGCAGCCATTCTTTTGGTTGCGACGTCAGCGACGGCCTTGTGGCTCAATGCACCTGCACCTGCACCTGCACAGCCTGATGCACCTGCACCTGCACCCACCGAAGTGGTTGCTCCTGTTGCTGTGGCGCCCGCCATCCCAGAAGAACAACCTGCCGAAGGGGTGGCTCCGGTCGCATCCACACCGAGCGATGAACCGGAGCGCATGGCCCTCGATTCCAAGGAAACACCGGCACTGGACGAGTACGTAACATCGGCACCAGTAGCTATGGATGAAGTGTCGTCTCGTGGGCTGTCCGGTGTGGAATTGCAGGAAACATCCGAGCCTCAGCTTCAGCAGTTGGAAGGCGAGAAATGGGTGTTGCCAGCGACCGTCGAGGTGAAAGATTAACTTTCGGGCATGCGCCTGGCCCGCTTCCTGACTTTCTTGCCTGCTGTGCTTGCCCCGCTTTGGGCGGTTGCTCACGGCTCAGGAATACAAGATTCCATCCTCATCGATGGGGTGATCCTCGATGTCGAAGCGCAGGTGCGATTCGATAGCATTGCGGCCGATCCACGTAACGCCACTGCGGAGTTTCAAGCCGCATGGACCGTCAACGGCCTTGTGGGGGGAGGGAACCCTTTGACAGGCTGGTGGCACTGGAGCGGACGTCCCGATGTGAGCCTTCAATGTTCAGCGGAGCTTTTGCGGTTGCCAGCTCGGTTGAATCGACGCAAGCGCTTTCAAGGGCAAGCGCACCTAGACGCCGGATTCATGGTCACTTCGTTAGTTTCCATTGACGCCGCCGCATTTCCCGATTCCCTTCTTGGCTTCTTGCCGGCCTCGGCGACGGCCCCCCTCCGCTTGGTGACCTCCCAGCAATTCGACATCGGTGTCGAGTCAGATACCCTCGATGCGGTTACCGGCCGAACTACAGCGACGGTGCCGTTCGTTTCTATTGGATGGGACGGGGTGTTTGGCGAATGGATTGGTGGGGTTACCGGGGGCGTGGGGTACCGCATGCGTGCTTCGCAGGACCGGCCCACGTTGAATGCACCGTCTTTGGATGGAGAAGCATACGTCCCGGGGGTGCAGCGAGACCCGGGTTTTGTCCCCATGATCCAAGCCCGAATTGGCTACCGAAAAACACGTTCCCCTTGGATGGTTCAGTTCACTGGACTGTGGATGCCCTTGGCTGCTCAGAACCATTGGTGGGGAGTTGGGGTTAAATACCATGCATGGTGAGAAGTTTGTCAGCCCAAAGCATTGCAGTATCTTGTAACACATGAAGTTCCGCTCATTCCTTGATTCCATCCACTTGTTGCCACTTATGCTCTTTTGCGCATGGGCCATTCCGGTGACAGGGCAGCAGGTCGTGAACGGCAGTTTTGAATCGCTCACTGCCTTGCCCAACACCACAGGCCAATGGAATTTGGTGCCAGGTTGGTTGGGCACCGGGAGTTCGGAAAACACCCCCGATGCATTTCACATTCAAGGCTATGGCGGCGGAGACTTGCCGGAGACTCCGGTCGCGATGGTTTCGCCGGATCAGGGCATGGCCATTGCGGGCTTCATGGCGACGGGTGTTGCTGGGACCAACCGCCGGGAATACATCACAGGCACTTTCTCGCAACCGCTCGAACCGGGTGCCTCGTACCGATTCACCTTCCGTATGACGAACGGTGAGCGCACCGCGTTTTCGCAAGCTGGCCTCGAAGTAAGCAAGCTGGGCATGCATTTTTCGATGGGCCCATTGCAGCAAGTGGCGGTGAACCCATTGAATGAAATTCCGCAGTTTGAATTGACCCCTACTTTCTACAGCCGTGAATGGGAAACGATTTCCTTCAGTTTTGTGGCGCAAGGGCCGTGGACGTGCTTCACGTGGGGGGCATTTGGTCCTGACGACGGACGAAGCATCGGCGTCAACGAAGGCGACGCACCGATCATGGCGTATTGTTTTGTCGATGCGTTCGAGATTGCATTGGACGATGAAGGCATCGCAGTGGATGAGGAAGAAGTGAAAGGCTCCATGAGCAAACCAACAACGGTGAATTTGGACGAGGACCCCTCGTGGTTTGTGCCGAATGCTTTTACGCCAAACAACGATGGTGACAACGATACCTTTGTTCCGGTGTGGAACAACGTGGAAATGAAACGATTCGAGGTTTTTTCGCGGTGGGGAGAAAAGGTGTTTGCTTCGACTAATAATACCGCCGATGGATGGGATGGAACCACCACCAGTGGGAAAGACGTAGAACCGGGAACGTACGTCTGGCAGGTGGACCTCGTGGACGCAGACGGCAAGACCATCTCCAAGTCCGGTGCCATCACCTTGATTCGCTGATTGGTTCAAACCATGGTGCAAAGCTATCCCCAGCGAGATATCCTCCCGGTCGGCAACCCGGCTTCCGACTGGTGCACCCACCCTGAAAGGCTTCAAGCCTTCTGGCCTTTTGCTGGAAATACAACGGGCATTGCTGCGGCCATTGCCGCCCGCGGATCGGTGGATCTT
>CALGDB010000055.1 GCA_937884175.1 uncultured Flavobacteriales bacterium | reverse complement strand
TGTTGCCCATGGCATCGCGCAATTCGGGAGTCAAGACGGCCGAAGGTGCTTCCTCGACGACTTTCTGGTGACGGCGTTGGATGCTGCACTCGCGTTCAAACAGGTGCACAACGTTACCGTGCATGTCGGCGAGGATTTGGATTTCGATGTGCCGGGGCGAAGTGACAAAGCGTTCGATGAATACGGCCCCGTCGCCGAAGGCATTCACCGCCTCGGATACCGCCCGTTCGAAGCTGTTTTCCAGTTCGGAATCTTCACGAACGATGCGCATGCCTTTACCACCGCCACCAGCACTGGCCTTGATGAGCACGGGGTAGCCGATGCGGTTGGCCACCTCGCGTGCCTCTTCCGGTGTGTGAACCGGGTGGTCCGTGCCAGGAACCAACGGCACGTCAAACGGCTTGACGGTTTCTTTCGCGGCCAACTTGGACCCCATTGTTTCAATCGCATGGGGGCGAGGGCCGATGAAACGGATGCCCGCCTCTTCCACAGCCGCGGCAAAGGCGGCATTTTCGGAGAGGAAACCGTAACCGGGGTGGATGGCATCGGCGCCGGTGCTGCTGGCAGCGTCGATGATTTTGTCGGCCACCAAGTAACTTTCTGAGGAGGGTGCCGTTCCTATGTGGATGGCTTCGTCGGCATACCGTGCGAAGGAGGCATTGCGGTCGGCATCGGAATAGACAGCGACCGTGGCGATGCCCATCTCTTTCGCTGTGCGCATGACGCGCAACGCAATTTCTCCTCGATTAGCAACCAAGATCTTTTGAATGGGGTGGATGCTGGAGTCTTTCACAGTGCAGAGGTAGTGAAAAATCGAAGGAAAGAAAAAAGGGCAAGCTATTCCTATCGCACCGCTACAACCGTCTACCCTTGCTGCCTTCCGGCCCTGGGGGAGTTGACGGGAGCTGGTCGTAGGAGACTTGCCCCGCGCAAAGATACCATCAATTTGCCGGTTGCACTACCTTGCAGACATGAAAACCCCCATGCAATCCCTTCAACAAGGCGCGGCCGCCGGTGTCATCCTGGTCGTATTGAAGTTGGTCGCCTACCTACTCGGAGTTGAAGCCATGACAAGTGGCTGGGTAGGTTTCGGTCAATTGGTGCTAGTCGTTGCCGGCATGTTCATGGCGTGTGCCATGGAGCGCAAGGCAGTTGACGGCGCATTCACGTTTGGAGAGGCATTCATGGTGGCCTTGGTGGCTGCTGCCACCACGACTTTTTTGGGGTTGGGCATGGATGTGGTTTTGGGTTCCATAATTGACCCAGATTTGAGCGAGAAAATGATGGCCTTTACCATGCAAGAACTCGAGAATTCTGGTGTGTTTAGCATGGTGCCTGAAGATCAAGTCGAGGGCATGCTTACTGACATAGAATGGGCAATGAAACCCGCAGGACAGTCGTTGAGCTGGGCGTTGGGTTTGCTTTTTTGGGGTATTGTATCGCTCATCGTCGGGGCGATCATGAAGCGCGCCGACCCGGCCCAGTTTTGAAAGCAACAAGCAAGTGATTCCGTAAGGTGCAACCAAAGGAAAATTTCGAATGATTGACCTGTCCATTGTCATACCGCTTTACAACGAGGAAGAAAGCCTGCCAGAGCTGAAAGCTTGGATTGACCGTGTGTTGAAGGGGCGCTCGTACGAGGTCATCTTCGTGGACGATGGGAGCCGAGACGATTCATGGAAAATTGTGTCGCAATTGTCGCAAGCGGATCCTACACGGGTCGTGGGCATCCGGATGGCTCGCAACTACGGCAAAAGCGCCGGACTCCAACTCGGTTTCAGAGCGGCACAAGGCCGCGTAGTTGTCACTATGGATGCGGATTTGCAAGACTCGCCCGAAGAAATTCCCGAATTGGAACGCAAGATTATCGAGGACGGATTTGACCTCGTAAGCGGGTGGAAGAAAAAACGCTACGATCCTCTCAGCAAGACCATTCCCACGCGGCTCTACAACGCCGCCACGCGCTGGGTAAGCGGTATCCAGTTGAACGATTTCAATTGCGGGCTCAAAGCGTACCGACTCGAAGTCGTGAAGGCCATTAAAGTGCAAGGTGAAATGCACCGGTATATCCCCATTTTGGCAAAGAGCGCCGGGTTCGAGCGCATTGGAGAGCAAGTGGTCCAGCACCAGGCTCGCAAGTACGGCTCATCGAAGTTTGGCTTGGAACGGTTCATCAACGGATTTTTGGACTTGATGACCATCGGCTTCATGTCGCGGTTTTCACGCAAGCCTATGCACTTTTTCGGGGCACTGGGCATTGTGATGTTCTTGGCGAGCTTGGCCGGATTCACCTGGATTGCGGTAGGGAAGCTCATTTCCATTTGGGACGGAAACCCTTCGCGCAACATCACCGAGATCTCAGCATTTTACGTGTCGTTGACAGGCATGGTGATTGGTGTGCAGTTTTTCTTGACGGGATTCCTCGCAGAGATGACGTCACGCAACGACACGAAGCGCCTCGATTACCAGGTGGCCGAACACATCGACCGCTCCGAATAAGGAAGGGTTTTTATCAAGATTCAATGACCCCGGAGCCGATGCATTCGTCTCCATCGTACCATGCCGCAAATTGCCCGGCGGCTACGCCCGATTGTGGACAAGCAAATGCAATTTCGTAATGTGTTTCGTGTCGGGTGATGGTGGCCGCTTGCAAGGGCTGCCGGTACCGAATGCGCACCTGCAACGCCTCCGTGCTTTCTCCGATGACCAATTCCCGGTCTGGCCGGACCCAATGCGCTTCATCTGCATGAATGCGAAGGGCATGCCGCAATAGTCCGGGGTGGTTTTCGCCCTGTCCCACAAAGAGCAAGTTGCGCTCCACATCCTTTTCGAGGACGAACAGGGGTTCGGGTTTGCCGCCTACCTGAATCCCTCTGCGCTGGCCTACGGTAAAAAAGTGGGCGCCGTTGTGTTGCCCGACGCAAAGTCCATCTTCCGGATTCCATTGTATTGGCACCGAAGCATCGGTTATCTCCGCAACGACAGCTTGCGCGTACGCTGAGTCAATTTCGATGATTTCGCCCGTTTTGGGTTCCAGTTGCTGCTGGAGAAATTCCGGCAACCGCACCTTTCCAATGAAGCAAAGTCCTTGGCTGTCCTTCTTATTGGCCGTGGGTAAGTCAATTTCCTCCGCCAACCGCCGCACTTCAGGCTTGGTCAATTCTCCAATGGGAAAATGCGCCTTTTCGAGTTGGGCTTGGGTCAGTTGGCACAAAAAGTAACTCTGGTCTTTGTTGGTGTCAACGCCCGCCAGCAAACGGTTGGTCACCTGTCCATCCACCTCGAGCGTTTCCTTCCGGCAGTAGTGGCCGGTAGCTACACCTTCCGCCCCCAATTCAAGGGCAGACTCGAGGAACAAGTCAAACTTGACTTCGCGGTTGCACAGCACATCTGGGTTTGGGGTCCGACCCGCAGCGTACTCCTCGAACATGTAGTCCACAATGCGCTCCTTGTATTGGGCAGAGAGGTCGAGGACTTGGAATGGGATGCCGAGGTGAGAAGCAACGAGCATGGCGTCGTTCGCGTCATCGATCCATGGGCATTCGTTGTCGATGACCACGGATTCGTCGTGCCAATTGCGCATGAAGATGCCAATGACTTCGTGGCCTGCTTGCTGCAGTAGCCACGCCGCCACACTTGAATCAACTCCGCCGGAAAGGCCTACGACGATTCGCATGGGACAAAGGTAATTCTTCCGGCCACAGCCGTGAAGAGCGTTTCAGACGCCCGAGGGATTTTAACGTACCTTGTACATCAGCAGGGGTGCGTGAGGCAACCTTGCCACGAAGATGCCGTCTAACCTTTGGCGGAAGCCATGTCTGAAAACGAATTACGTCAACACATCGAAGGGTGCAAGAACGGAAACAGACTGTCCCAACAGTGGGTTTTCGATCGGTATTATCGGTTGATGTTTGGTGTGTGTTTGAGGTATACCAACGACACAGACCGAGTCCAAGACATGGTGCAAGAAGGGTTCCTCAAGGTGTTTTCGAACATTGAGGGGTACACTTCGAAAGGTTCTTTTGAAGGTTGGATGAGACGCATTATGGTCAACACGGCCATTGACACCATTCGTAAAGTGAAAGCCGATCGAATGGATGCCACAGACGACGAACACCTCGAAGTGTTGGTTGGTGTGGAAGAAGAGAAGGAAGAAACTGGGCGCGAATTCACCGTCCAGGAGATTCTCGATGCCATGGAGCAGTTGTCTCCGTCGTACCGGGCGGTCTTCAACCTCTACGTCTTTGACAATTACAGCCACCAAGAAATTGCTGAACGACTCGGAATTTCAGTGGGGGCCTCAAAATCGAATTTTGCCAAAGCCAAGCGGAATGTCAAACGCATTTTGCTCGGTGAGAACAAATTGAAAGTTGCGAAATGAGCGAAAACTTGAACTGGTTAGATCAATTGAAAAACAGCTTCCGGGGCTTTGAGCCTGAGGTGACTGGGAATTGGGGGCGAATGAAGCAGGAGTTGGATGCATTCAATGCAGGTGCCTCCGACGAAATGCAACGCCGCATGCGCAATGCACAACGCATCGCAGCGGGCGCAACCGCCATTGCAGCGGGCATGGCACTCTGGATGATGACACCGACGCTCCTTGAAGAGGGGCACTCAGGAGGATCCGGTGATATTGCGGTGATGGATGGACACGGGGTTGAGGCATTTTCGAACGATGCTTCCGGTACCGCCTCGTCGCTCTTCTCACCTGCAGGACATGAAGGCGATTTTCTTGCATCTGCTGGTGCCCGAACGTCCAATACGTTCATCGTGGATTTGCCCAGCCTTACCGTGAAAGCACCAACGCCTGCCAGCAGTGAAGAGCATGTCGTGGAGGCAAACGAGCTACCAGCTGCGGATTCTAAGGTGGATAAGTCTGAATCGCAAGCCTCAGCTGTGGAAGAAATGAGTGTGAATGCGCCTGGAGAAGCTTCCCAGCCGATGAGCGCTGAGGAGCGGTTGGATGCGGCACTTAATGCAATGACCGCGAGTCTTCAAGAAGCGTGTGCCGGAACGGAGGTCACGTTCGCCTTGAGTGGTTTGGACCAAGAGGGATCTGTTCTCTGGAATTTCGGTGATGGCGGTTTCTCTCAAGAAATTGCACCAACGCACATCTACGACGATGCGGGATCTTATGACATTACGGTTTCGGTTCGTGCACATGGCGATGGCATGATCCGCACACGATCGGTAGAGAACATGATTGTCGTGCGACCGAAGCCCGAGGCTGAGATGGATTGGGAGTTTTTTGAAGCAACCTCCAATCAAGCACGCGTCCACTTGATCGACAAAACAGTGGATGCGAGTAGCAGCACGTGGTTGCTTGAGCAAGAGGGGGTGCAAGAAGCGCAGGCACTGCTCGTAATCCCAGGTGCTTACCATGTAAACCTCGTTGCCAGCAACAAGTTTGGCTGCCAAGACATTGCGATGGAGGACATACATCTGGGCTCGAGAAAGGAGGCCATCGCACCGGCCTTGTTTTCACCCGACGGCGATGGTCGCTATGACACATTCATGCCGCTCATGTTGATGGACTTCGATGGCAAATGGGAATTGACCATTTGGGACCGTGACGAGCAGGTGTTTGAAACGTCCAAAACACGTCGGCCTTGGCGCGGCGAATTGGCAAATGGAGGCTCCGCTGAAATTGGTAAGAAGTACATGTGGAAACTCGTGACCGAAACGCCCACGGGAGAGAAGCACCTCTTCGTCGATGAGGTGTTG
>CALGDB010000054.1 GCA_937884175.1 uncultured Flavobacteriales bacterium | reverse complement strand
TGGGACAACGATTTAGGCAAAGCGGTTATCGCTCCATTCGAATCGGAAAAATATTTCACTATGACAATCCTAGCGCAATCGGTACAGCTGGTGTTGATGACATTTATTCATGGGACCAGACCATCCATCCCTATGGACGGGATAAACGGGAAGAGTACAAAATCAACACACTCACTCCTCGAAAGTATGGCGGCACCTTGAGTTGGCTCGCTATGGATGGGACAAGTGAGGAGCAAACCGATGGGATAGGAGCGACGGAGGCTATGGGAAAACTTGATGAGCTCGCAGCGTCCGGGGAACCATTCTTCCTGGCTCTGGGGTTTTACCGCCCACACACTCCTTTCGTGGCTCCAAAGCGGTTTTTTGCTGAATACAACCCGAAGTACATTGAAATTCCTGAAACCCCTGAAGGTTACCTGAAGACCCTTCCAGAACGCGCGCAGAAGTCGATTCGTCGCAAACAAAATCCAACCGTTCTCGAAGCAGAACTTGCGCAGGAAATCAAGGCGGCTTACTTCGCAACGGTGTCTTTTGTGGATGAGCAAATTGGCCGGGTACTTCGTAAACTCGAAGAAACGGGTTTGGATCAGAATACAGTAGTTGTGATTACATCGGATCATGGGTATCACCTAGGTGAACACGGTCATTGGCAGAAACAGACGCTCTTTCAAAATGCGACCCAGGTGCCTTTGCTGATGTACGATCCGAGGTCAACCCAATCGGGGTCAATGAATGACGTCCCCGTTGAATTAATTGACATCTATCCGACGTTGATGGAACTGACGGGTATCACTCCGCCTTCATTCCTCAGCGGGCAGAGCTTAGTGTCGATGTTAACATCCAACATCGATGAAACAATCGACCTTGATACACTGCATAACAATGCGCTTACACAATGGGGAAGTGGCCATTCCCTTGTTGACGGCCGTTACAGGATAACACGGTGGGATGGCGGGGATGGGGCGGAATGGGAATTTTATGACCGTGCGGCAGATCCAGCGGAGATGCGTAACTTAGTTTCAGAAGGGACGGCGCCATACCCGTTTGACTCGCTGCGGGTGATCCTGCAATCACGAGTCGAAGAGGCACAGCAAAAGCCTAAAGGATTGGGGAGGCAGTTTGCCAATGCTCAGCCCGCTCATAAGGCTCCCAACATTACGCCCGGCGACCGATTTGATGAACAAGGTAGACAGACATACATCAAACCAAAATCAGACTGAGGAATGCCGTGGGGAAAGGCTAAAATAAGGACAGCGATCTGCTTGGCTTTGTTAAGTATAATGCTCTTTGCGTGCAGGGGTAAGCAGGGTGCTGTTGAGGAACAGCTTCGGCCGAATTTTCTCTTCATTTTGGTTGACGACCAGGGCTGGAACGGCACTTCGGTCGAGATGATTGAAGGGGATTCCCTCTCACGCAGTGACTTTTTCGAAACACCGCATTTGGAAGACCTTGCGGATTCTGGCATGGTATTCTCGCAGGCCTATGCAGCCGCTCCCGTTTGTGCCCCTTCCCGCTACAGCATTCAATTTGGAAAAACGCCAGCACGGCTCTCCGTGGTCCGCGTGGGGATGAATACCGATCATGTTCGGCACGAAGCACTATTGAACATCCCAAAAGCGCTCGTTGCGGTCGATAGCAACTATGTGGCAGGTCATTTCGGCAAATGGGGAATGGGAAGCCATCCGAGCACCCTGGGCTATGCGCACAGCGATGGCCCCAATCAAAACAAAGCAGGAGGATTTGTCAACGACAGGAGCCAGTGGACTGTTGAATCTAAGAAGGATCCCAAGCGGATTGGGGCGTTGACCCGATCTGCATTGGGGTTCATGGCCGAGGCAAGCTCGTCAAATCGACCGTTTTACTTGCAGGTATCGCATTATGCTGTGCATGCATCGATTCAGGCAACGCCGGGACAGATTGAAGCATTCGAATCGAAGGCTGCAGGAGTGCGGCACATGGACCCGGGCTTCGCGGCTATGACGGCTGATTTGGATGCAGGACTCGGCGCATTGATGCGTGGATTGGATTCATTGGGCTTGCGGGACAACACCTACATTTTCTACATGTCTGATAACGGTTCTGTACCAAATATTCCTGGGGCCAAGCCGTACACACGCAGCCTCAACTACCCATTGAGCCGGGGCAAATGGGATGCCATGGAAGGAGGGGTTCGTGTACCGTTAGTGGTCTCTGGACCCGGCATTGCCAAAGGCGTCTATTGCGACCAGCCAGTTTCCGGATGTGACATCTTACCCACGATTTCCCAATTGGCCGGACGGGACATTGGAGGCGATTCGACGCTGGACGGAGGAAGCTTCCATGGCCTGCTTTTCGAGGATGAAGAAGCCACAGTAACAAGGCTGACAAATGGATTGATATTTCATGTGCCCTATCGCAATGGCATTGCCCTGAAACGGCCCCATTCTGCGATACGCCAAGGCGACTTCAAACTCTTCAAATTTCAAGACACGGGGGAAACCTACCTCTATGATCTGAGTGTTGATGCAGGGGAGACCACCGACCAAACCGCACAATTTTTGCAAACTTCAGAAGCCCTGGAGCGGCACTTGGATGCTTACCTCCATAGCGTCAAGGCGCCGAAATGGGCAGAAGGCATCACGTGGAAGGAGCATCCGTTGGAATCGTTTAACTCCCACCATTGAATGCCATGAGAGTGTCCGTGCTTTGTAGGGTTTGTGCAGTTGCAATGTTGGTGATTGGGTGCAGTAATCCCGAGAAAAACGCAGTCACACCAGTTGGGATGTCTTTGGACGAAGGTCCAACTGCGATGGTTCCCGTACCGTCTGGAGACTTTTGGATGGGTGCAAACGAAGATTCGCTTGCCCTTGCTCGAGAGTACCCGCGTCATCGGGTTCACGTTGATGCTTTTCTGATGGATGTACATGAAGTGACCAATGCGGCGTTTGGCGAATTCGTCGCTGCAACTGGATACCAAACAGTCGCCGAGCGCCCCCTCAACTGGGACGAATTCAAACAACAACTCCCCCCCGGTACTCCTAGGCCGAACGAGGAATATTTTCTCCCGGGTTCGATGGTTTTCACAGCCAACCCAGCAATTTTCAATTACATCGACTATTCCCAGTGGTGGTCGTGGGTGCTGGGAGCGGATTGGCGTCATCCGTTTGGACCGGACAGCGACTTGGAAGGGCTGCAAGATCACCCGGTTGTTCATGTGGCTTATGAAGATGCAGTCGCCTACGCAAATTGGCTCGGTAAGCGACTTCCGACTGAGACAGAGTGGGAGTGGGCCGCCCGCGGCGGGTTGTTCGACAGTCCGTTGCCGTGGGGAAATGAAGGAATAGAAGAAGGTGAGCCTCGCTGCAATACGTGGAATGGAACCTTTCCAACCTCCAACACTGAATGGGATGGGTTTGTGGGTACGGCTCCGGTGGGGAGTTATGAGCCGAACGGCTATGGAATCCATGACGTTGCGGGAAATGTTTGGGAAATCTGTTCGGATTGGTATGACGAGAGCCATTATGCCTCCTACCCATTGGACTCGGTTATTCTAAACCCACGCGGCCCTGAAACGTGGCGATATCCTCCTGAACCGCATGACCCGAAACGCGTCATGCGGGGCGGATCGTTCTTATGCAATAGGAGCTACTGCGCGAGTTACCGCGTTTCAGCACGCATGCCGTTTTCAGCCAGCACCAGCATGAGTCACATCGGATTTCGTTGCGTGAAAGATTTGGAGAAGGAGGAATAAGTATGGTAAGTGTCAAAATGGGATCGGTATTTTGCGACTATCGATTCCTGTGCGTATCATTCAGCGTGAAACGCATGTTGACGTACTCGATTGTCTTCGCCTTTGCGTGCATGCATTTGCCATTCGGATTGGCTGCTCAAGGAAATCCGGGTGAGCCCATTTTTACAAGCAACGTGATTCCGGAAAAGTCACCAGGCTCATCCATTGAATTCAGCGGATTCTATCGGTTTTACTTGTATGGCAGGAATCAACATGAAACCTTTCCCAATAATTCAGGAAAAACCCTTGCGCTCATAGCGGGCGACTTGTACCGTGAACCGATGCTCTTGCTGAAGTTAAAAGGGCTCAGCCGAGAACGCATACGGTTCTCTGCTGACTTCATGATCAACAGCATTTACAAAGGGAGTTCACAGGCGACCCAATCGCTCACGCTCGATCTCGGTTTGAACCTTGAAACGATATTTTTGACAAATTACGGTCGTTTTCGTCTTCGATCGGGTGGCGTCGCTTGGTACCGACAGAGTCGATTGACGGTGTGGGGCAATCGCTCGCTAAATCGCATGAGCCTGTTCGAGCGTCGGCCTCAAACCGCTGTCGATGCCGAGGCAGGACAGCGCTACGAGCGCTACTATGCAAACGGATTGATTGATGAAGGGGTCCGGTATGGAAGCCGCGCTTTTCAGGGGATATTCTTCGAGGGCAAACGACTGCCAATGAACTTCTCCTTCAAAGGGGTCATCGGAAAGAGTAATTTTAACCGCTCCGCGGAGGAAGAGAATGATAATTTTACGGCATGCGTCCGCCTGCAGAATGAGTTGAACGATTCGCTCAAGGTTTCGTACAATTTCCTGCAATCATTCCGCCGTGAATCGCCTGCTTCATCTGATTTCCAGCAGTACTCAATATCCACGGGTGAAGCGGTTTATCGCTCGAAACACTGGACGGCTCAATTGGAAGCGGGCTGGGGACGATTTACCAATTCCCAACACGATTTGGGAGGCGGTGAAGCGGTCTTGTTCAATTTGCGCACGAATAAGAACCATCGGGTGCCGTTGACGCTTCAGCTCTACCGGATTTCTCCCCAATTCGTCAATGTCACCGGGAATTTTTTGAATACAACGGTGCTCGAGGTATTCCCCAATGTTGCAGGGGTTGGAGCTACCATTCGAACGCCTTACCAGGGTCCGATGGTGGGGCTTCAATCACCCGTCAACAACCGCCAAGGTGCATCGCTCAACTTCGAATGGACTGCCGGCCGATTGAAGTTGAATGCGGGAATGGGCTGCTTCGCAGAAATAGACAGCACAGACAATGGGCTGACGTACCTGCACAACGTCAACGGTCAAATGCTGGCGAGGTTATACTTGTTCGGACAACGTTGGGGCCCTTACAACGCATTGAATTCCAACTACCGAGGCACCTATGAGGAGGTGAACACTTTTGAGGAAGATGGGATAACACCAGCTCGTATGCGGAAGTTTTTCAGTGTAGCGGAGGTCCAGGCAAAGTGGAAGTCTGCGTTTGAACGCCATAACATTTATGTATTCGCCCTTGGTCGCGTGAATACGTGCCAGCCTGAATTTAATCCAGTGCCCGTTTTGGATGATGAAGCGCTACTCCGTCAATACAGTTCTGAGATCGACGTTTGCCTCGAGTGGAACAGCAGAACGGTTCTCGTTATGAATTATGGTGTAGAACGCATTCGTGGGAATCAGCAAACGGACTTAGGGGATAGTGGTGATCTTTTGGCTCGCAATCAGACGAGTCGCTTGCTGGGGTGGGGCATGGATTGGAGCCTGTCGAAAAGAGCGACCTTGTTTCTGCGGCACGCCCATTACCGTTACTCCGATCCAAATTTTTTGGAAAACAACTTGAGCGGCACAGAGTCGACCCTTGAAATAAAAGTGATGTTTTAACGATGATCCGACCCAAAGAACTCTTTCTTGTTTCGTTTTGTTTGTGGATGAGCCTCTGCACAGCCCAAGAGCGGCCGACTGTTTGGTTTGATGGTTTGTCGCGGTCGTTGTTCGCACGGGACGCAATGGGAGCAGCTAGCCCAGTAGATTCCGTGTCTGAACGGAGCACGTCTGTGGGATACAATTTACTGGATCTAAACGTGCACGTGAACCCGACGTCTGACATGGAGGTCATGGCGCAATTGCGCGTGCGCAACGAGCTCGGAGGATTTTTCGGGACCGGCACGACGGTAGATGTTCGGCAATTGACGTTGCGAGGTACGATTGATAACAATATTCGTTACCAAGTCGGAGACATGTTCTTGCGCCAGACACGCTTTACGCTATTCAATTCCGCATCAGATGCGGAGGCGTTGAGCGCCGGTTTTCAGCCTTACCGGGAGGTCATTGATTATGAAAATTTTTATGGAGACAATCGATGGCGATTGCAGGGACTGCAAACGGATTTTTCTCTTCAGTTTGCTCGGTTTATTCGAACGCTGGCAATTGATGCATTCATCACACGCCCAAGGGGGTCGGTGCTGACTTCAAGTGGTACTTATTTGAGCGACCGGTTGCTTGGTGGAGCCTCCGCCGTAGCCGACATCACGAAGCAGTGGCAACTGGGGCTTCACCACGTGAATTTGTTTGAGGTGCCGACCTCGGGCACGTTGGATGTCGCTGTTCGCAATCCTGTGCATTGTGCGGTGTTGCGTCATCAGCAAGGCGGGGAGCGGTGGACCCACGAAACAACCGTACATGCCGGAACATCAAATCGCACTTGGGTGTTTGCGGCTGACGACCAAAACGACTTGACGAGTTCAGGGGCATTTTGGGAGCTGGATTCCCGGCACGAATCGAGAGATTCGCTCTGGAATTGGAATGTTGGGTACCGCTACGTTGATCCTCAGTTTCGAAGCGCTGCGGCGCAGACACGAAGGTTGGATTGGTCAAGTGCAATGCAGCCTTCGACCTTTGCAACGTACACCAGCGATCAACTCGCACGGCGCTTATCGGTTTTCGATTTGCTCGTTGATCCGCTTTTGTACAACCAAGCCCTGGCTCCTCAGCTGATGCAATTCAATCCATTCTTGAGCAACGTGAGTCCTTATGGCGACGCGACACCAAATCGCATGGGTGTCTTCGGAAGCCTCGAATGGGGGGGGGGGAAGAAAGCGGTCAATGCGGCCTTGAACCTCACAGCACTCTCCGAAATAATTGGCCAAGGAACTGAAAACAGGAGGCGGTTTGGTCGAGCAGAATGCCGGGTCCACTGGGCTGCTCCGAACGTTCTGAATATTGAAAAGGGGGTGGATGTGACGTTCCATTCAAAAGCAGAGTTGACGCGTCGAGATGGCAATGAATTTGAGGAATTGGACTTGCGCTCTATCCAGTCTTCTATGGAATTGAAGGCAGGGCTTTCAGATGCGCTTACCATTCACGCTTCCGCATCCCGTTGGACGGCCTCCGGCGAGGAATTCCTTTCCATTCGTGATGCATATGGCAACTTGTTTAATTTCGAAGCTGCGCAGGTCGACCGTTCGGATTGGATTTTCGCCTCAGGATTGTCGTATGAATGGAATAAGCATACCTACGCATCCATTCAGTACCAATGGTGGGGCGCCAATGATCGGGATGAAGCAATCCCAGACTTCCAATACGAGCGGCTCTTTTTTATCTTGACAATTGACTTATGAGAAACCGATTCATCCTCCCTTGTCTAGCTGTCTGTGCTATTTTGGCGCTCTTCGGCTGCGTAAAAGATGGTTACGAAGGCCCATCATTGAATGAGCTGTTTGGTGAATTTGAAATTATCGATTCTCTCACCCTTTCAACGACCAGTCCGGATTTCTCCATTGATGAGACCGTTGAATTTTTAGCAACGTTCAATAAACCGGTCAATTGGCAGTTGGAGATTCAAGGATTGTCATCGGGTGGTTCGAAGGCCTTTAGCGGCTTCTCTCAAGCCTTGGATAATGGCGCAGTGGTTTGGACCGGAACCTCCTCGAGTTTGCCATTTTTTGAGCTCGAAGATTGTGCGGTGGCGTTGATTATTGCGAACGAAGGCGTGGTATTGCACGATACACTAACCATAACGGGCCTCGTGAATTTCGGTGGTATTCGGGTGGCAGATTTCGACGCAGGACTTCCTGAAGGGGCCTTGGTATGGAGGCAGGATGGAGGGAACATGACCTTTCAATTGGCCGATGATAATCCCTTGCTTGGTGCGGGCTATTTCAAAATGGGGGGGAAGGTAGGTTGGGATTGGAGCTTAGGATACATTGACATCCCTGTCGACTTCTCCGATGCCACGGTAGCAGCTTCTGATTTCTACCTCAACCTTGGCGTACTCTCTGGCACAGTTGGAATTCCAGCGACGGATCAGTTTTTGAATGTCTCCATTTCCGAATCCGACGGGCCATTTGATGACAATCAAGCCAACAACGGTGCGGATGTTTTCGGTGCCGGTAACGAGGTGTATCGACACCAAATCCGACCCATTGACTGGAATGGATGGGAATTCATCACCGTGCCCTATGCAGATTTTGAAGTCAAGCACGAAGGCGGCGATAATATCCGTACCCCGGGCGACATCACTGCAATTCGAATTGCATGCCAAGCCTGTCCATTCAATGCATCTGCCGCTTGCCCAGAAAATGCCGATCGCGATGTACAGACGGACGTTGATTTCTTGATTTTTACAGAGTTCACGGACTTATTTGGCCAGGAATGAAGCACTGGTTTTGCATCGTTTGGTCTTTCATTGCACTCGCCGGCTGTTCGCAGTTCAATGCGGTAACGCTGTACAGCAACGACACGTCGGAAGTGCATCCTTTGGATTATTTCGACCAGGCGATAATTTTTCATGATTCACAAGCCAGTATTGTGACAGGCTTGCGGAATACGACGTGCAAGGAAGTGCGATTCGAACAGGGCAATAGTTTCGGCGGGGAGGACCACATGAGTATTGAGTGGGATGCAAGCCGGGGGTGTAAATTCATTGGCATCCAGATTCCTTGGGCCAGTTATGCAGCCAAGGATTTGACACCGCTCTTGGATTGCGCGGCCATTGAAATGGCCATCCGATTGGAGGAAGGCTCATTGACCAACATTCCCATGTTTTTCGGTCTTGTCGATTACGCCGGACGGCAATGCATGACCAAAATCAATTTCCTCGGGATGGATGATGGCTTGTTGGATACTTCATGGCGAAAGGTCCGCATCCCTCTGCGTGCGTTCAATTACCAAAGACGGGGCGTGAACATGGCCAATATCAAAGAGCTCAAAATTGAATTCCAACGAAAAGGGCATGTCCACATCGATGAAGTTCAAATCGTCCGCTACGATCATCACTATCCGATTGAACCGGATCAGTCAATCGATGTTGTTGCCGAATTGCCTTGGAAAATTGGCACAATGCCCGAGGAATGGTGGGGCATCAATCCTCGCTACTCGAGCAGCTTTCTTTTTGGCGAGGAACAAGACGTCGGTGGTTCCAATGAGGCGAACCCGATGAAAATTCAAGCTGAAGTCGACACCGCTCTGCCGGGCGCCTGGGATCAGTTTGGCGTTTCATTTTCAAACTGGAAACGAGTAGATCTATCATCCTTGCACACCACCGCGGCGTTGAGCTTTGACCTGACGTGCGCAGAAACGCCGGATTTGGTGATTTCCATTCATGCGTTCTCGGGGCAGCGGCGTCAAGTTCGGACACAACTTCAGAGCCATCAGCTTGTTGCTCGAGGCGAAAATCAATTCCGGGCATACATTCCCATCCGGTCTTTTCCGGACTATGAGTCGTTGGATTGGACTGCGCTGAAGGAGGTGCGATTCCGCGTGAAGGAAAGTGCTCGTTTCGACTTTGCCAACCTTCGCCTCATCGAATTCAGAGGTAACCCCCAAAAACCTGTGGCATGGAAAGGATACGAGTAAATCATCCATTGCGTGTTGTTCTGTTGCTGTTGTTTGCTTTTGCGGCCCCTCAGGGAAACGCCCAAATCGCGCACGTCGAAGTCATTCAGAATGAATCGGGATTCCAGCTGTTGCGTGACGGCGAGCCCTACTTCATCAAAGGGGCGGGTGCCAAGGATCATTTCGACTTGCTAAAATCATCTGGAGCGAATTCCATCCGGATCTGGAGCACGGGCCGAGCCGAACTGCTCGATTCGGCTGCTCAGCATGGAATGACGGTGGCCTTGGGGCTTTATGTCCGACCAGAGCGCACGGGTATGGATTACAACGATACGTATGCAGTCCGCGGCCAGATTGAGCAATTGAAGACAGAGATTTTGAAGTACAAGGACCATCCGGCGCTGCTTATTTGGGGAATCGGCAATGAGATGGACCTCCGGTACGCCAACTTCAAGGTGTGGGATACAGTGGAGGAATTGGCGAGATTCATCAAGGAAGTGGATCCAAATCATCCTACCATGACCGTCATTGCGGGGTTGGACCCGTCAAAGGCACACATGATCAGGAGCCGATGTCCGAGTATCGACATACTCGGGATCAATGCCTATGGCTCCATAGAAAACACACCGGCCAACATCCGAAAATTCAACTGGGACAAGCCCTACATTTTCACCGAATGGGGTGTCAATGGTCCCTTTGAGGCTCCGCGAACGGCGTGGGGAGCTAAAATTGAGCCGCCCAATGGGGTCAAGGCGAACATGCGGCAGCGTCGATACGCGGATCGGATTTTGGGAGATTCAGAGCGTTGCTTGGGCAGCTATTGCTTCCTGTGGGGGCAAAAGCAAGAATCCACAGCGACGTGGCATGGCATGTTTACTGGGGACGGTCATCCCACTGAGGCGGTTGATGTAATGCACCAATGTTGGACAGGGTCTTGGCCAGCTAAACGGGCTCCTTCCATTTTAGATATTCAGTTGAATAGTACAGGATGGCGAAAAGACCATGTGATGCATTCAGGCGAAGAAGGTATCCTGCATGTGGACATTGAGTCGCCCTCTGAGGATGTATTGACTATAGAATACAGGCTTTACCGCGAATCACAATCCCGGGCAATCGGTGGCGACGTGCAGGAGGAACCGGAGGAATTGTCCATTGAAGTCACAGTCGTTGATGAGACCACAGTCCGGTTCCGAGCCCCTGAAGAAGAGGGGGCTTACCGAATCTTTGCCTTTGTTCGAAACGAACGGAATCAATATTCCGTCGCCAACGTACCTTTCCTTATTCAATGACATCAAAATTGCCCGCTATGAAACCTATGCTTCGGATCCACACCATTTCACTCCTTGCAATCGTGACCTGTTTCTTCGGCTGTGCTGAACAGAAGGAGGGCGAAACGAAGCCGTTGAACGTGCTCTACATTATGGCCGATGATCTGGCTTACCAGGCCATTAGCGCCTACGGTTCACCCATTAGTAAACTCGCTCCAACGCCAAACCTAGACCGGATTGCCGCCAACGGTGCACGCATGGACGCGGTGTACTGTACCAATTCAATATGTGGCCCGAGTCGGTCGTCCATTCTGACAGGCAAATTTTCGCATCTCAATGGCTTTTATAAAAACGTAGACGGCGGGGACTTTGATGGTTCGCAGATGACGTTCCCCAAGATTTTCCAAGCCAATGGTTATGAAACTGCTGTAATTGGGAAATGGCACCTCGGCACGGAGCCAACAGGATTCGACTATTCCAAAGTGCTAATCAATTGGGGAGGACAGGGGACGTACTTCAATCCACAATTTTGCATCAACGGTCAGGACACAGTGGTCGAGCGCACGCGCCACTCCACGCAAGTCATTGAGGACGACTGCATCGACTGGCTGACCCAGCGTGATTCGGAAAAGCCCTTCATGCTGCTCTACCAATTCAAGGCCCCTCACCGGGACTGGCGTCCGGATTCCATGTACCATGACCTTTTTGCGGATTTCGACTTCCCCTTGCCTGAAAACTTCAACGATGACTATGCAGGGCGGCCAGCCGCAGCCGAGAACATGATGGAAATCGAAAATCACCTGAACCGCAGGGATATGAAGCAGGAAGCGCCTCTTGGTTTGTCGAGAAGGGACTCGATGCGCTGGCTTGCCTATGGCGATAAAGGACAATTTTGGACCCCCCATGATTCCCTCCAAGGTGAAGCCTTGAAATACTGGAAGTACCAGACCTACATCAAAGATTACTTGCGTTGTGTGGCCGGTGTTGACCGAGCGATTGGTAGGGTCTTGGACTACCTTGAAGAAACCGGCTTGGATGAGAACACGTTGGTCGTCTACACCTCGGATCAGGGATTCTATCTGGGGGAACACGGTTGGTTCGACAAGCGGTGGATGTATGAAGAGTCGTTCAAGATGCCGTTCTTGATTTCATGCCCCGATCAAATTGCCCCCAACTCAGTTTCGGACGAATTGGTCATGAACATTGATTTCGCTCCAACGCTGCTCGATTTTGCAGGCTTGCCTGTTCCAGATGAAATGCAAGGGAAGAGCTTCAAAAATGCCCTCGTTGAAAACCAGAGTTCCAGCCGCGACGCGGTGTATTATCATTACTACGAATACCCCATTTGGCACAAGGTTCAGCCGCACTACGGCATTCGAACAGATCGATATAAACTGATTCATTTCTACTATTCCATGGACGAATGGGAACTGTACGACATTCAGAATGATCCTGAAGAAATGCACAACATCTTTGAGGAGGCAGATGAATCGCTGATTGCGGATTTGCGTTTCAAATTGGATTCATTGCAAGTCATGTACGGAGATACTGCTTCGTTGGAAGAAATG
>CALGDB010000053.1 GCA_937884175.1 uncultured Flavobacteriales bacterium | reverse complement strand
TTCTCCCACGGGTGGCCTTTGGCCTTCAGTGCCGATTGCACGTCCCGCGCCGTGAAGTCAATGCCCAAGGATACCTCATCGAAATACCGATGGGCAAACTCAGAAGCGATGCTTTTGCCATTGCGGGTGATGCGAACAAGCAACTCCACCTCGTGGTGAATTTCCTGCGTCCACGACGGAATGTAAACGGATGGCGATGAGGCAAAACAGCGCTATCCGGCTTCAAAAAGAACAGCGGTTCTGCCGGTACAGCATTGCCCAGTTCGGACGCGTGATTCGCATAATTTCTACCGATGCAAATGAGCTTCATGGTGGCACAATCTTCCACAAAGGTCAGGAAGAATCAGGTGCAAACCTCAATTCAAGTAAAACCGCACTTCCACCCTGCGGTCCGAAGGCCCCGTGGTTGAGGCGCGCTCCTCCCCAAAGTAATTGAGCAAGGCCCGCGCAGGTTCAATGCCACTTTGAAGCAAATACGCACGCACCGCTTCAGCCCGGCGCCGCGACAAGGCCAAGTTGGACTGGCGGTCTCCGGGCAGGTCCGCATGCCCCGTGCACACCACACGCACCTGTGGGTGACGCCCCATCACTTCGATGATTTCATTCAGTTGCAATTGCGCCCCTAGGGTCAGCTTGGCAGAGCCGGTGTAAAAAGAAATGTCGATGTATTCAGGAAGACGCAGGGCACCAGCCGACAATTCCGGAACACCGGATGGCATTGCAATCGAAGGGCTGTTTCCTGCTTCGAGCTGCCTCAATCGCGTCTCGTGGTTTTCAATCAACTGCAAAATGCGTTCGAGGATCACGGCCATCTCAGCATCATTCGCAGCGGGCGTTGGCCAAACCGAAGCATCATTCCCCGACAAATCGTTGGAAGTGGCATCCGAGCGCTCCCAGTCCATCGCCGGCAGCGCCTGGCCTTCATCGATTTCGAGCCATTCAGCGTTCGACGCTTCCAGTGAAACCGACCCCTGCAGCGCGTCCATCAATGTTTGGTTTAGATGCACTTTAAGGTCCATTCCGATTTGCATCCGCACTTCATCCAATACCGACTGCACCATGACGTACCATTGTTCCGCCTCCGAGAGCCCCTCGGCCATTCGCCAATGGCGCAAATCCCGAAAAGACAGTTTGGATACCCGCTCAATAAGGGCAGCGGTTTCGGCCGACAAAGCCACATCCTTCAACGCCTCGTCCATGTATTGGTAGGAAGCCACTTGCTCAATGATAGAGCGGATGTTTCGCTCAACTTGCCGCGAGGAAGCATTCCACGACACACTCCCCGCTTCCACATCAACCTCTACGGCACCGTCCAAGTAATGACCGATGTTGGCCATAATCAACTGCTGGGTTCGATAGGAACGAATCCCCGGCTCCTCATCGAACTGACCCCATAGCACCGTCCACGAGCATACCGCGAAGCCGACCGTGAGCCAACGGCAAAGCCAAGTGCAAGCGTTTTGGTGGGGACGTGAGTTCATCACCCTTCAAATATCGCTTAAAATCAATATTTATTAGTCGAAAGAACTACTTGCCTCGACCTTTCAATACTGTAAGCACCGTGTAAAACAGGATTTTGATGTCCAAAGCAATGGACATGTTTTCAATGTATATCAGGTCAAAGCGCAGCCGTTGGATCATCTCATCCACATTTTCTGCATAGCCGTATTTCACTTGGCCCCACGACGTAATGCCCGGACGCACCTTTTGCAGGTGGTTATAGTGCGGAGCCCGTTCCACGATTTGGGCGATGAAGTGAGCCCGCTCCGGACGGGGTCCAACCAATGACATGTCCCCTTTGATCACGTTAAAGAATTGGGGCAATTCATCGAGACGTGACTTACGGAGGAATTTGCCGAAAGGGGTAATCCGCGGATCGTTCTCACTGCTCAACTGTGGCCCTGCTTTTTCCGCGTCCTGCACCATGGTCCGGAACTTGATGATGCGGAATGGCTTGCCGTGCCAACCAATGCGCTCCTGCAAGAAAAACATCGGACCCTTGCTGGTAGCCCACACCGTGAGTCCAATAGCGAGCAAGACCGGACTCAGTAAGACCAAAGCCAGAACACTCACCACCCAATCCATCACGCGCTTCAGGGAACGCTGCCATTGCGGCATGATCTCCCGATCAATTTCAATCAACGGCGCCCCGTAGATGCTCGACATCCGAACGGAACCGCTGAGGATGTCATAAATGTCCGGAATGATCCGAACTTCCACCGGACTGCCTTCTACCCCATTCAAGACGGTCTCCAAGATAGCGTGATCACTCGAACCGATCGCGATGATCACCTCTTCAATGCCATGGTCGCGAACGACGCGCTCAAAGTTGGCGACCTTGCCGAGGTTGGGCATCAACGCCTCCAATTGCGTATCCGCACCGTTGGCTTGGATGAATCCGATAAAGTTGAACCCCGGATTCTTGCGAAGGGTTTGCATTTCTTCAATGGTGCGCAGCGCGCGCTCATTTCCCCCAATTACCAAGGTGGGGAAGCTCCATTGACCGCTGTGGATCTTCTTGACCGTTCGCGTCGTGATGATCATACGCCCGAGCAACGTCAGCGAACCGTGACCCAAGAACAGCACGCTCAACGAGGCGTAATACTGACGGTAGGACACAATCGCATCGTCCAATAAAAGCGCAAAAAACAACACCAGCACCCCGACCAACGTCGTCAGGGTGACTTGCCCCAACTCCAAAATTCGGTGACGCTTCATGGGCTTCAAGTATATACCCGCCAAGGCATGCAAAACCAACCAAAACAGCGGAACCAACGCCAACCCTAACTGGTACCTTCCGTCCGATGCAATGAGCGCGGCGTCCAATGCTTCGGCCTGTTCAAACATTACCTTGCGGTAGACGAAGAGCACCGTCCACGAGGCTGCGCCGGCCAGCCAGTCCGAAACCACATACGCCGCAAGCAGTCCCCTATGCTTCATGG
>CALGDB010000052.1 GCA_937884175.1 uncultured Flavobacteriales bacterium | reverse complement strand
GCCAACGGGGAACCCGCCGGCCTGACCTTCATTGCTCCGAGCCACCAAGAGGAGCGACTCATAGGATTAGCGGCCGCCTTCGAAGCCGCGACCAAGCAGCGCCAAGCCCCGTCGCACCCATAAAAAATCCCCGCCTCCACAACAGGAGACGGGGACTGAAATGCGCGGAAATACTGCTAGTCGTTGGTGCCTGCTGGGATGCGATCGGTGGTCATCAAGAACACCCCCACCAATGGGAGCACGGCGAGAAGGCCATGGTAGGCGGCCGCAATGCTTTTGGTGGTTTCCGTCAATTCCAAGCTCGCCGGCATCGCCTGAACGAGGAGCACACCAAACAAGTTGACGGCGCTCAGCGACAAAAAGACCTTGATGCCAAACGACTTGAACACCTTGGTGCCATCATAGTTCAGCCGATTCGGAAAGGCCAACACCGCTTGCACCCCCCACAGGAAAGCGTACGCCAAGTGTGCAACCTCACCTGTAGCGTTGTAGGTCATGATTTCGTTGGGAACAACGATGAGGGCGTACAGGAAATAGCCCGTGAGAAAAAACATGCGGTTCTTACGGATAACTCCGAACAGCGCCAGCGCCGTCGGAATGCCCGCGACAATTACCAATGGATCCATAATGAAAAGAATTAAGGGTTAGACGACGGCAACTTAGTCCGCCATTTGATGTGATTCAAGTCACATGCGAAGCGCTATGAACGATTGGCATGTGCAAAACGCCTCAGGTATCTGCCTTTCCCGGGCGGTGACGCTCGTTGTGCAGGCGACGACGCGAAGTCATTTGCTCGAGCTCTTCCCCCCATTCATTTAAGTCCTCCGGGTCTTCGGGGTTGTACGAAGGGGGACGCTTGGCGTGCACATTTTTCAAATCGCGTTTCCGACCCATGTACCCCCAACACCCACCATCATCGCTATGTTCAAGCCCACCGTACTTGAAAATTCGGTACCTTAGAGCATGCATCGCATTCAACCCATGCTTCTCGCGCTTGTCCTCTTGAGTTGGGCGTTTCCGGGTATTGCATATGGCCAGGGCATCCACCACTGGGAGGCGGTCATCGAAGACGGTTCCATCTGGCGCTACTGGGTGCCCAACGCAGAACCACCCGAAGTATGGAAGAATCCCGGATTCTATGATGCAGCTTGGCCTATCGGGCCTTCGGGATTTGGTTATTCCGATGGAGACGATGCGACGACTGTGCCCCCCACTCCCTCGCTGTATCTCCGTCGCACCTTCGATGTTAATAACCTCGAAATGTGGTTAGATGCTCAGTTTTTCATGGATTACGACGATGGATTCGTTGCCTACCTAAATGGCGTGGAAATTGCACGGGGGAATACTGGCCTTCCAGGCGAATTTGTGGGTTGGAATCAAGCCCTTACAACAGACCACGAGGCAGTACTTTACCAAGGTGGTATACCTGATTCCTACGCTGTCGACCTTACATTACTGCAAGACGGGCTGAATACCCTAGCAATTCAGTTGCATAACGTCAGCTTGAGTTCATCGGACTTGACAGGCCGGCCTTTTCTTTTCGCAGGGGCTCCGGAGGAAGGAATCGGTTACGGAAGTGCACCGGACTGGTTGGACGCCTCTTTTGGCGACGAGCATCCTGTGACATTTGAAGTTAATATGACCAACGAAGACGTATCTCCCGAAGGTGTTTACGTGGCAGGCGGCGCGTATTTTGGAATACCTGGAGATCACCCCATGTCGGACTCCGATGGCGATGGAATTTGGACGACTACAATCGACGTGCCTCACGGGTTTTCTGGCTACTATACTTTCCTGAACGGCAACTGCAGCAATTGGAGCTGCAAGGAAAACATCGCCGGTCTGCCTTGCGCACATCCAGAGAATTACAATGACCGCATGCTGGAAAATATCACGGGCCCTTACACCGTAAGCACGTGTTTCAATCAGTGCACGACCGATGGAACGTGTGCGGCCGTGCTCGGGTGCACCGACCCAGAAGCGCTGAACTACGTTCCCGCTGCAACCGAGGAAGACGGCAGCTGCGTCTACTTTGCTCAGTCCACCCTCCCCATCATCGAAATCACTACACCGGAGGCCATTCCGGACGATCCGCGCATCATCGGTTCGATGGCGGTCATCAATAACCCTTCCGGGTTCAATCAGGTGGGCGATGCTCCAACCGACTACGATGGTCAGATTTCTATTGAAATCCGGGGGTCATCGTCTCAAATGTTTCCAAAGAAATCGTACGCGCTGGAAACCCAAACCGCCGAGGGCGAAAACAACAACGTGCCCCTGCTCGGCATGCCGCAGGAAAACGATTGGATCCTCCACGGACCCTACACCGATAAAACCCTGATGCGCAACGCCATCGTTTTCGAATTGGGGACGCAGCTCGACCGGTACACGACGCGGAGACGGTACTGCGAATTGTTTATTAACGGCGATTACCGCGGCGTCTACATGCTCATGGAAAACATCAAGCGCGACGTCAACCGTGTGGACATCGCCACCTTGTTACCCTCCGACACAGCGGGCAACGAACTCACGGGTGGGTACATCCTCAAGGTGGATAAATTCACTGGGGATTTTGGCGGCGGCTGGTCGTCGTCCTACCCCACCGTAGGAGGGGAAGAGTTGGTCATTCAATACCACAAACCTGAGGTGGACGAATTGCATCCGCTGCAGCAGGCGTACATCGAGGATCACATCACCGCATTCGAGGATGCGCTTGCTGGTCCGGATTTTACCGACCCGGAACTGGGTTACGCTCCGTACATCGATGTGCATTCATTCATCGACCTTTACCTCATCAATGAGCTTTCCAAGAACATCGACGGCTACCGACTGAGCACCTATTTCTACAAGGAAAAAGACAGCGACGGCGGCAAAATCGTCATGGGGCCTTGGTGGGATTACAACTTAGCGCTGGGAAATGCGAATTACTGCGATGCCTCGAATACAGAAGGTTTCGAGGTCAATACCGTGTGCGGGAACGCCAATCCGTTTTGGTGGGAGCGTTTACTTGAAGACCCCGACTACCAGGATTTGACTCGCTGCAGGTGGGAAGACTACCGCAGTGGCGCGTGGAGTAACGCCAACATCCACGCCACCATTGATTCGATCGAAATTCTGCTGGAGGAAGCCCAAATTCGCGACCACATCCGCTGGCCAAGGCTTGGCCAATACGTGTGGCCCAATGCCTTCATAGGCGCGACCTATGCCGAGGAAATGACTTTTATGCGGGACTGGATCGACGCCCGACTCGCCTGGCTTGATGCAAGCATTCTAGGGACGTGTGCCGCCGGGTGCACCAATCCAGTGGCGTGCAATTACGACCCAAATTCGACATACGATAATGGGAGCTGTGTACCGTGCGGATGTGCAGGAGACATCGACGGCGACTTC
>CALGDB010000051.1 GCA_937884175.1 uncultured Flavobacteriales bacterium | reverse complement strand
GAGCCGATTGGGCCACCGCCCTTCCAGAGGCCATTGGATTGCGGGAAACCGTATTCAGCACTTGGAGCCTTGCGCTGACCGCAGCCGTTGCCTTGGCCGCCATCGCGGTATTCATCTGGTTAGGTCGAACCGTTCACGCGGCGCCCGACGACGCCGCCATCGCAGAACCCGCACAGGCTGCTCCGGAGTCCGCACCCACAAACCCCGCGGACCTATTGGACCAGCGGCGTGGGCTATCCCTGCTTGCGGGCGCATTCTGCTTCGCTGGGGCAATCTGGTGGGCCCAGCAAGGCCCACCGGTGAGCCAACTCCGCTTCATCACACCGGACTGGATCAACCTGTTGCTTTTGGGCCTCGCCTTGATGGCCCACCCGTCCATGCGGGTATTTTTAAACGCCTTGGACGAGGCCATCTCCGGTGCGTCCGGCATCCTCGTGCAATTCCCTATCTATTTCGGTATCATGGGTATGGTAACAGGGACCGAATTGGGAACGTGGTTAGCCGATAGTTTGGTCGGGGCTACCTCGCGCGCTTGGCTGCCAATCGCCTTGTTCACCTCGTCGGGCGTTCTCAACGTCTTCGTGCCCAGCGGTGGCGGCCAGTGGGCCGTGCAAGGACCATTGGTGTTGGAATCCTGCAAGACCTTGGGATTGGAATTGCCCCGCGGGATAATGGCGATGGCCTACGGGGACCAATTGACCAACATGCTCCAGCCCTTTTGGGCGCTGCCGCTTCTCGGAATTACCGGACTAAAGGCCCGAGACATCTTGCCCTATACCCTTCTGTTGATGGTGGTTGCCGGAGCGGTGATGTTGGTGGGCATGCTCATGTGGGGCGCTGGATAAAATGCTGCTATGAAATCCCAATCCCACCTCCCCGTCTTCCGCGTAGACGCCTTCGTCGCCAAAGGCTTCTTGGGCAACGTGGCCTGTGTCATGCCCTTGACGGAGTGGTTGGACGACGAAGAACTGCTGCGCATCGCCGCAGACAACGACGTTCCGGAGACCGCTTATACGGTCAAATCCGAGAGCGAGTACCAATTGCGCTGGTTCACGCCCGACATCGAAATGGACCTATGCGGGCACGCGACCCTCGCCGCAGGCCACATCGTCCTCACTGAACTGGAACCCTACAGCAACTTTGTGGCATTTTCCTCCGTCAGCGGTCCACTTCAGGTCAGCCGGAAAGATGGTAAATACGCCATGCGCCTCCCCTTGCGTGACCCGCAGCCCGCCGATCTCCCGGATGCCATACGCGATGCGCTGAACATCCAACCGTTAGAGGTGCTGAAGGCTCGGGATTATGTGCTAGTTTACGACAACCAAGAGGACATCACCAACATCGCCATTGACCGGCCCGTGTTTGACCAAATCAACCTCGGTACGGGCGGCGTAATCGTGACGGCACCTGGAATTTCCTGCGACTTTGTTTCACGTTTTTTCACCCCCCAAGCCACTATCCTCGAGGACCCCGTGACAGGCTCAGCTCATTGCTCCCTTGCCCCTTACTGGGCTAAACACATTGGCCAAGACCACCTACACGCTCGGCAACTTTCGGCAGAAGGCGGCGAACTCCATTGCTCGATCCGAGGAGAAACGGTCGAAATCTTAGGCGCGGCCCAAACGTCGGAGTGGGGCCACCTCGCAGTGAACTAACCTCGGTGTGCCGTGTTCTTTTGGCATGGCTGCGCTCCTCTCCTCATGGCCCTTGGCTATTGCTACACTTTTGGTCTCAGCACTGATGATTAGCACCGCGTGTTCAACGCCATCGGCCAAATCAAAATTCCTCCCGCTGGTCATTGATTTCACGACCGATGCCAGTTGGCGACCGCTGAACGACGGCGTCATGGGCGGGCTTTCCGAAGGCCGCGTCACCTGGGATGAAGGCATGCATTGGGTGGGACAAACGCGGTTGGAAAACAACGGGGGATTCAGTTCCGTGCGCGCCGCCTGGGGCGAATACAACCTCGACGGACTCAGCTCCATCACGATCCGATGCAAAGGCGAAGGCGGCCCGTTCAAGCTCACCATGGAAATGTCTCAACGCTGGTGGATGCCCTACGCGTATGGTTCGTTCGAACCGACGGCGGACTGGCAAGACATCACCATTGACGCCAAAGACCTGACGTGGAGCCAAGCCTTCACCGGCGACATGGAAACGCTGCCCCTCAAGCAAGCGCTCGGCAGCGTCATCCGAGTGGGTTTCATGAAATACGACGGAACCGCCCAAGCCTTCGACCTTG
>CALGDB010000050.1 GCA_937884175.1 uncultured Flavobacteriales bacterium | reverse complement strand
TGAGGTTCCTTCACCGCTGGCTATCAAAAAACCGGTGCTGATGCACCGGTTTTTCTGTCGTTCGCGGAGAGACAGGGATTCGAACCCTGGAGGGGTTGCCCCCAACACGCTTTCCAGGCGTGCGCCTTAAGCCGCTCGGCCACCTCTCCGTTCCAGCCGCATCGCGGAAGGGGTGTAAAAGTACCGAATTTCTCAGTCCGATTCCAAAATTCCCGAAGCCCGTCTAGCGCACAGGTGCAACGGGGCTGAACTTGGTGATTTCGCCGCGCAGGTTGCTGCGCATGGCGTTGCGGAGGTTGTCGCCTTCGAGGCCTTGACCGAGGCAGTGCATGAGCTTGGTGAGGGCCGCTTCGGTGGTCATGTCCCCGCCCGTGATGACGCCGCAGTCTCGGAGCATATGAGCGGTGGCATACCGCTCGGGATGCACCGCCCCATGGCTACATTGGGACACATTGACTAGGCTCACGCCACGGCTGTGGGCTTCCGACAACAAGGTCTTCAATTCAGTGTTGGTGGGCGCATTGCCTGAACCGTAGGTGGAAAGCACCAAGCCTTTGAGGTCGTTCCAATCGAGGATGCGTTTCAAAATTTCCGCAGACTGTCCGGGAAACAGCGGTAACCAAGCGATGCACGATTCCATCGTCTCATGGACATTGAGCCGCACGAGGGGATCGCGGAATAAAATGCCATCGTTGAACTGAATGTCGACTCCCGCTTCGGCTAAGGGCGGCAGATTGGGGCTGATGATGGCCTGCATGGATTCCGCACTGGCCTTGTGGGTGCGGTTGCCCCGGTACAAGGAAGAACCAAAATACACGGCAACCTCCTGCACGATGGGCGCGTCGAGCCGTTGCGCGCTGGCGATTTCGACGGCACTCAACAAGTTCTCCCGACCGTCCGTGCGTGGTAAGCCGATGGGTAACTGACTGCCCGTGAGGATGACAGGCTTGTGCAGTCCTTCCAACATGAAGCTCATCGCCGACGCTGTGTAGGCGAGCGTATCCGTTCCGTGCAGGATGACGAACCCATCGAATTCATCGTACCTCGAGTGGATCATGCGTACCAATTCCACCCAGTGCTTAACGCTCATGTTTGATGAGTCAATCGGAGGTTCTAAGGAGACCGCCTCAATGGTTAGGTGGTCTTGGACCAATTCAGGTACGTGCCGGTGGATTTCCGAAAAATCCAATGGTGCCAATCCGCCGACCGCTGTTTGCACGCTGCCGATGGTGCCGCCCGTGTAGATGATGAGGATGGTCCGGTCCATGGGCTGAAATTACAACGCAAACAGCCGCTTGGCGTTCGCCGTGGTGGTTGCCGCCACATCCGCTACTGGGCATTCCCACAAATCTGCCACACGCTGGGCAACCACTGCGGTGTAAGCTGACTCGTTGCGCTTGCCCCGGTAGGGCAAAGGCGCGAGGTAAGGGCTGTCGGTTTCGAGGATCACCCGGTTGCGGTCGATATGAGGGAGGACCGCGTCGAGGCCACCGTTTTTGTAGGTAGCAACGCCACCAATGCCGAGGTAGAAATCACAGTACGCCACCACGCGCTGGGCTTGTTCCAAATCACCTGTGAAGCAGTGCACGACCCCGCTGAGTCGGTCATCATTCAATCGATCCAGCGCTTCGAAGAGCTCATCAAACGCTTCTCGCACGTGGATGACGATGGGCAAGCCGAGTTCTTTGGCCCACGCCACTTGCCGTTCAAAGGCTTCGTGCTGGATGGCGAGGGTTATTTTGTCCCAGTATAGGTCGAATCCGATTTCGCCCACAGCCACGTAACGCCGACCGGAGTTACGCAGCGTATCTTCGATGGTCGTCAATTCCTGTTCCATGCTCCCATCCTTGACGTGGCAGGGGTGGAGTCCCATCATGCCCAAGCACCGGTCCGGCCATTGGTCCATCATCGCGTGCACGCGGGGAATCGAGGCGCAGTCAATGTTCGGCAACAGCAGTGTGTTCACGCCAGCCTCCGCGCACCGCGCCATGGCTTCGTCGCGGTCGCCGTCAAATGCGGGCTGGTAGAGGTGGGTGTGGGTGTCGATTAAAGCCATGGTGCAAAGCTACAGCGAGCGCCGCCAGATGCTGTTTATTCGGTGTTCATTTCGATTTCAACTTCATTCCTTGCACCTTGCAAGGCAACGAATTACATTTGCACCCCTACATGACTTAAAGTGTCCCGTAGGCATCAAATCACGACATTAAACACCAATCTGATTGACATGAAGAAGTTGTTTACCCTCCTTGCTCTGGCAGGGTTGATGATGGCTCAAGCGCCAGTAGCGGTTTTCGCCCAGGACGCTGAGATGGAAGTGGTCGCAGACTCTGCAGCCACAGATTCTACCGTAATGGCTGTTGCAGACTCGACTGCAGCCGACTCGGCGGCTGTTGACTCAGCTGCTGTGGCTCCAGCCGTTGCCACCTTAGAAGCCGTTGAAGAGACCCGCGAAGTCTTGAGCTTCCACCAAACCGTGAAGAAGTACTTCATCGAGGGCGGTGCAACGTTCATGGCGTTCGTTTTGATTTGTTTGATTCTCGGTTTGGCCTTGGCCATCGAGCGCATCATCTACTTGAACATGGCCACCACCAACACCGGGAAGTTGATCGGCG
>CALGDB010000049.1 GCA_937884175.1 uncultured Flavobacteriales bacterium | reverse complement strand
ATTGGATTCAACCATATTCCACCGAAGCTAACAGCTAACACGCTGCACTGGCGCTTCCTCTTTGTTCTTGTTTTCTTTGGTCTCAGCTTCGACGGCTTGGCCCAGAACCGTTACCTCACCACAGGGACTGGCGGCACGCCCATGGCACTTTCAGGCGATTACCGCTCCCTCGGTTGGAATCCTGGACACCTCACGTTTTCGCCGTTGCTTGAGTCCAACTGGAAATCTACAGCTGGTGGTGTTGAAATCGGCGCACGCGTCAGTTCATCTGTTTTGGAAAGAGAGGACGTATGGAACGGAATATGGAGCCGAACCGATGGGGAAACAGATGCATGGGACACCAATGAATGGGGTGACTACGTGGACCTGCTGTCCAACGAGAACTTCGCTGTCAATGCCGATGTTGTTTCCGCAGCATGGGCGAAAAAATGGAACACATGGGGCGTGGCATATTCCAACACCCAACACCTCCAGGCGGAAGCGTTTTTCAGTGATGAAACCTTGGGGCTACTCGTGCAGGGTGGTGCGCCGCAATGGACGTCGTGGTTTGACGCCTTTGTCACAGCCAGCGGTGATACGGTGCCCAATACCGAGGACTTCTCCGCGGAGGACCTTTTGGGATTTATCGGGGGAGTCAACCCTGATGGGGACGCTGTCTTGTCCCAAATCCTAGCCGATACGCGGCTTGGATTCTCCTGGCATCGAAGCCATTGCGTTGGTTTGTCAAAAGCGTGGGAACTCGGAACGGTAAGGCTTCATACAGGCGCATCGGGGAGGCTACTGCTTGGCAACGGGTACTTTTCCATTCAAAATACCGAGGACGGACTGGACGCATTTGGCGCATTTTCAAATGGATTTAATGTGACAAGCATCGCTGCACTTTCCGGTGGAATTCCCACTGAATTTGAACAGTTGAGAAAGTGGGGGCCTGTCGGGCAAGGATGGGCCATGGACTTCGGTGCAGTGGTTGAATGGGAAAACAACGCTTGGGCATCGGCTTCGCTCACCGATATTGGCACGATGGAGTGGCGGGGGGAACGGTATAGCTTGAACACCTTATTTTCTGAATGGGCCACGCCGGTGACAGACCCAACCAACATTTTGGACGTAGTCATCGGTGCCATGGATCCCAACACGTGGTTTGAAACGGCCGAATACGAAACGCGATCTGTTCCGCATGGCATTGCATTCCACTTGGGTGGCGGATTGAAGTTGGGCCGCTTACTAATGCTCGCTGCGGAGGCTTCATTTGACAATCCTGAATTGATGGGAAATCCGGGTACTCGATTTGGCGCTACAGCCGTAGTGACGCCTTTCCGGTTCTTGCGGGCGGATATTGGCATCAGCAAATGGGGAGACGAAACATCACGGGTCCCTGCCGGGTTAATGATTAAAACCGGAAAAAAAGGATTTGAATGCGGCATACAGGCATCCGACGTCCAAGCACTTTGGAAACCCTCACAACCCGAGATTGGCTTTCGCATGGTCGCCTTGCGTTGGGTATGGTGACGTGGCTTTTGCTATTCGTTGGTCAAGCGCTGTTCGTCCAATCGCAAACTGAAGCCATGGAAAACAAGGAATCGTTGTCATCAATTGCCCTCGGAGCGGGTTGCTTCTGGTGCGTGGAAGCTGTTTTTGAACAATTGGAAGGCGTCCAATCAGCGGTGTCGGGATACATGGGTGGTCACATCAAAAACCCGGGTTACCGCGAGGTGTGCTCAGGACGGACGGGACACGCAGAAGTGGTGATGGTCACCTTCAATGAGGCACAGATCTCGTTGAGCGACATTCTCGAGGTATTCTTCGCGACACACGACCCGACGACGTTAAACCGCCAGGGAGCCGATGTTGGAACCCAGTACCGTTCGGTGATCTTTTATGCTTCCGAAGAGCAGAAGGCGGTGGCAGACGCCGCGCTACAAAAAGCACAGCTTGGCTTTGACGTTGACATTGTCACCGAGATCACTCCGGCAACCGCGTTTTACGAAGCTGAAGACTACCACCAAGCATACTACGAACTCAACGGTGAAGCGCCGTACTGCAGGGCTGTCATCGCCCCGAAAATGCAGAAATTCAGAAAGCAGTTCGAGCCGCTGCTCAAGGTGCAGTGATCACTCGGATTCCGCCTCATTGATCAACTGATCGAGCAGGGCCTCAATCTCCTGCAACTCCGCTTCGGAAATCTGCTTATCAAGCTTAGCTTGCTTTTTCAAGTAGCGGTACATGGCGGTTTTTTTGATTTCCATGGCAACATAGCACATGTAACTGCCGTCTTCTGACATCTATTTTTCTGAGCCAATAATGCGGATGTCAGCAAGTTTAGTATTGGTGATTTCTCGAGTGAGGGT
>CALGDB010000048.1 GCA_937884175.1 uncultured Flavobacteriales bacterium | reverse complement strand
CGTCGGTCATTGGGCCTCCGGCACCTACATCTTGCGGGTGCAATCCCAACGCACCGGCACGTGGTTGCCAGCGGTTCGCGTCATCAAGCAGTAACCCTGTTACTTCCGGTCAATACTCCATTTGCCGGGCCCGGTCAATACCAAGGCGAGCGCCGGGAAAAAGAAGAGCAACGCATGCTCTTTGTCGGATAGAGGATCCTCCCAATGCACCATGAATGCCGCCACCCCCATAGTGATGGCCATGAGCGCAGCTCCCCACCGGCTTTTCCAACCAATAAGCACCAAAACAGGCGCGACTAACTCACCGATGACCGTCAGCATGAGGGAAGGCGTCTCGCCAATGCCCAACCAGTTGTAGAACTTCACTTCGCCTGCGGTAAGCCCCTCAATGAGGCGGTTTGCCTTCTGCCAACCGTGCGGCAACATCAGCCCCGCTGTGCCAATGCGCAGGGCCAATAGCCCCCAGTCATTCAGTGCTTTCATGCAGGAAAATTACCCCCACATCCGCCGAAAAATGCGATGCACGGCGGACGGTTTCCCTCAAGAACCTGTTGACGGGAGGCGGGCTTATTCGTCGAGGTACGCGTAGCCGGCAGCCAAGTTGCCGTAGACCTGGGTGTACATAATTTCCCCTTCCGGGTTGAAATCAAAGGACTCGTAGACCTTGACCCGAACGGATTTCGCTTCCGTGGAATCCGTAGCGGCTTTGCTGATGTTCCACTCAAAGTATCCGCGCACCGAACCATCGACGGCCTTGGTCTGGGGATTGACGCCCGGAAGGAAATTGGTGGGTGATACCAATTCGTAATCGTACTTGGACCACGCCGCTTTGTATTTGGCCGTGACTTGCTCCAAGGTGACAGTGTCCGGCGCATTCAACCCGGTTCCGCGCCAAACCGCCTCGGCATTGAAATGCGTGAAAAAATCGTCACTCTCAGCCTCGAAATCCGCAAAGACCTGTGCAATGATCGCCGAGTTGGCTTCAAACTTAGCCGAAGCGTCTGAAGCCGGTTGGCTGCATGAGAAAAGGACAACGGCAGCTGCGACAATGGCGCCACAAATGGAAATAAGGGGATTTTTCATCCAATCAAGGTAACCCCTTTCAGTGGATCATTGACTTGGGAATGTGATGCAAGTCACTTTAAAATATTAACAGGTCTTGCACAAGCCGTCCGCGCACCCACCATCACACCCTATTTTGAAACTACTAACCCTGCCGAAAGGCATAAAACCTACTTCATGGAAAATGAAATGTTGATCCCGGTGGTCCTCGCCGGCATTTTCACGTTGCTCGCTGTTGTTGGCGTAGCAACGAAAAAAGGGCTCTATGCCCGCTTGGGCTATTTCCTCTTCGGGGGCATGGTCATGACCTTCAACCTCCTCGGAATGCTCTCGGGAGAAGGCGGTGCACTGGAGATCATCTCCATCGGCATGTTCGCCTGCCAGACCATCCTCATGTACCCGGTGGTGCCCGAAGAGGTGAACTTTTCAGACGAAGCGGTCAAAACCCTCGCCCTGCGCGTAACCACAACCGTCCTGCTCATCAACGCCACAGCGGTTTGGCTCGTGCTCGCTGTAGAAGGCCTGCCACAAATCCTCGCTGTCTTCCACGGTATTTTAGCGGTCATCATGCTCATGCGCATCGGGATGATCACCAAGGGCGGCGTGACCAAGACATAAAACTCAAAAACCCCACTTCATATGAAAACAAAACTCGCTCTCACCATCCTCGGTGCGTACAACGCCCTAATGGGCGTTCTCATGCTGGCCATGCCGGGCACCATGGGCGAAACACTTGTCGGCGCTGAAAAGGCCGCTGCCTCCCCCGAAATACTCGAAATGGGCACAATGTTTCATTACGGCCTCGCTCCAGCTCTACTCATGATCGGCTTGTTGCTCATCTTCGCCCGTTCGTGCGCCATCGAGACGGCCAAACGGCTCTTGCTGGCCTACGTCATCTCGACAGGCGTGTTACTCGGCGTGTTCTTCGGTGTGTTCGCTAACCAAGACGCCATCCAATTCAGTCCAGAAATGGCAGCTCCTGACGCGATTGCGTTTGCCTTGGCGCTCTTTGCTTACCTCAAAGGAAAGTGATGAAGCGTTTCATTCAACAGTTCTCCCTTGCCGTGAGTGTTTCGGCCATGCTTTTCATTGGCTGCGCTGCCCCTAGCGATGGTGACACTCCCGCCGGCAAAGAAAATGCCGGCTATGTTTGGGGACGCGCGGGTGTCTGGAACATCGGCGACGCAGCAGCAGCTGAGATTTGGCAGCAATGGACGTCTCATTTCGATACCGAAAATCTCGAAGGGCTCTTAGCCCTAGCGCACGATTCGATTTTCATCGAGTTGAGCCCTACTGAACAGATTGACGGCATCGCCGCCTTTGAGCAGCGAATCGGCAACTGGTTTGAAGCGGCCGATGTTTCGATGAACGCGGTCTGGTGTGTTCCGATTCAGTACCATGAAGAAG
The DNA here is from genome assembly GCA_937884175.1 of uncultured Flavobacteriales bacterium. Classification (GTDB taxonomy): domain Bacteria; phylum Bacteroidota; class Bacteroidia; order Flavobacteriales_D; family Sanyastnellaceae; genus UA16. The sequence continues at coordinate 11,146 of CALGDB010000048.1, read as the reverse complement.
ACGGCACGCCGGACAATGGCAACTGGCTTATCGCGGGCTACGACTTCACGTCCATTCAAGGCGACACGACGACGTTTATGGACCGACATACCAACGTGCGTATCGAAGATGGTAAGATTCGCTACGCGAAGATTTACACCCACGAACAACGCAGCGGTGTAAACCGATCGGTCACCCTTTCAGTCGACATGAACGGATATGAAGGCGAGTACAGCAGCGTCAACGTATACGGATTCTTCAACGGTTGGTGTGCCTCTTGCAACGAGATGGCCGATGAAGATAGCGACGGCGTCTACACCGCCACGGTGCGCGCCACCGAAGGCGAGATGGAATACAAGTTTACCTTGGACGGCGGCGCAGATCTGCAGGAAATGTTCGAGGCAGGAACAGCTTGTACCAAGACTACCGGTGTCTACACCAACCGCTTAGCACAAGTTGAATCAGACACAGAATTCCCCGCCGTTTGCTTTAATGCCTGCGGCGAGTGTGAATAAGCCACTAAACCGGAAGAAAAAAGGCCGCCTCGTGCGGCCTTTTTTTATGGCATTAAATGCGCTCGCAGTGATCCACGCGTAACGGCGTTTCCACTCCACCGGTATGGTCCGTCGAAGCCGGCTCCACGAGCATGATCCACGCCTCCGCAGCCGCTACCGGGCAATGCTCCACCCCAGCTGGGACCACGATCATTTGCCCCGTGCCTACGTGCTGCACGGAATCACGAAAACGCATTTCCAACGCGCCCTGCACGACGTAAAACATTTCGTCTTCCTCATCATGCGCATGCCACACGAACTCCCCTTCGATTTTGGCCAGCTTCACCTGTTGGCCATTGAGTTCCGCCACCACGTGCGGGGTCCATTGGGCATTGATCAAGGCGTATTTCTCTTTGAGGTCGATGGTTTTCATGGCAAATGGGGTTAACGGAGGGTTAGGCGCGGCCTAGAATTTCTTCGACGTTGCCTTGGATGGTTTCGCACAGCCCGTCCAACGGCAAATCGTTTTCATCCACCCCAAACGGATCTTCGATTTCTTCCGCGATTAGCTCCACACTGACGAGGATGTAAAAGACCAACATCACCACCGGTACGCTCCACCAAGCAAACGTTGCCACGAAGCCGATGGGCAAGGTTACCACGTAGAGGAAGATGAATTTCTTGAGGAACATGCTGTAGCTGTACGGCACGGGCGTTTTGAGGATGCGCTCGCAGGCACCCAGGATGTCGACCATGCGCTCGAGGTTTTGAGCGATGAGCCAGTGCTGCTGTTCCGTAAGCTCGCCGGCCTTCATCATGGTGTTAGCTTGGCGTTCCATGCGTTGCGCCCAGGCGTTAGGAGCGTGCGCAGCTGCAGCGAATTCCGTGGCGGCGGGCGCAGTAGGATCACCGGGCTGACTCGGCCTCAGATGGTCGCGGAGGGCTTTAACAAAACCGGGAATTGATTCGCGGAAGTGGGCGTGGGTCACAGCGTCATCCGAAAACTCACGAACACGAATGGCCAAGGTGCGCGAAACGTTTACCAACCCGCCCCATTGCTTGCGTCCTTCCCACCAACGGTCATACGCCGTGTTGGTCCGAAAAACGAGAAACAGCGATAGCACAAAACCGAGGAGCGAGTGCACCACATTACTCACTTCCATGGGCTCCTCCAATACCTCCAGTTCTATGTAGCAAATGCCGGCTGTGAACACGCCCATTGCTGCCATCGACGGCAACAACTTGCCAATGACCTGGCGGTTGTACGTGTGGAAGATGAGGCTAAACCAACTTTTGGGATTGTAGTGGATCATGAGGCGAAAGTGCGAATTAAAACCCCAAAGAAACGAAGAAGCCCCCCGGAAAACCGCGGGGCTCACTACAATCACAGTAAGAAATTAATCCGCTAAATGCGGCATTGTAGTACAAGTTGCTTCGTTGGGTATTCGCTTAGCGAACCACGGAGAATCGTTTGGTCAAGATGCCTTCTTCACCGACCACCTGCAAGAAGTACACGCCAACCGGCCAATCCGATGCATCCCATTGCAACGACACTGCTGCCAGGGGCTGCATCGCCAGCATTTCGCGTCCGGCAACGTTCATCACATGCAGTGACGTCCAACGCGCCGGCAAATTCGTAATCTCAATCGTGCCGCGTGTTGGGTTGGGATAGAGGACCATTGAAGCTCCGTCCACGTCGACAACAGTGACACTGGATTCAACCGTGACCAGCACTGTTACGCTGCATCCTAGGTCATCTTGAACCTTAACAAAGTAATCTCCAGCAGGCAAATAGGCGTCTGCAACCTCATTTCCATCCGCATCATAAATGTCAACGGTATAAGGCGGCACACCCCCACTTGGATCGGCCGTGATTGTTCCGCTCTCTGAACCGTCGTCCGGGGTTGAACTGACGGTAAGGGTCAAAGCAGAACTTGTGGGGTCATTGATGTCAACCGCCACCGATGTTATGCAACCCGCGGTGTCTTCAACGTGGATGACGTACGTACCGGAAAGCAAGCCTGAGAAGACTCCGTCCTCGGTTTCGAATACCTCCTGTCCTTGGTAATCGCCCAGCAGAATGGCGTCAGGCGCATTGGCAACATCCACATAAATGATCCCATCCTCGCCATCAACGCATACATTGTCTACGGTCGAGGTGGTCACCTCCAGTTCGTAGCAACTGCCATCGTCTACCGTCGCATCATCGTCGTAATTGCACGCGTCTTCATCGGTACAGCCCTCGATGTAAGGCGTAAGTACAGCCCCCATCAGGTGCAAAATTCCATTATCAGCAGGGATATCGGCCTGCACCACCGCCGCTCCACCGACCATCACAGAACCTTCTGCAACCTCAACCAAAACCTCATCACCCGCAAGGGTCATCAATTGGTCGCCATCCTCGAGATCCGTTGACGCAAGGAGGTCGTCCACAACGTGCAAGAGCAACCCTTCGGTCAGCCCGTCCACGTCCAACAACAATTCGTCCAAGGTCAATTCCTCTGCTTCCAAAAACGCCATGATGGCCGAATCCGTAGGAGCAAAGACCGTATAGTTAGCCGGTACGCTCAACTCATCAATGATTCCTGTAAGCGTGAGCAAGGTGTCCAAGAGGGTCAAGCCCGCATCTGCGATGGCGTCGGACAAGAAGTTCATCGGCATAATGATTTCATTCACCACGTGCACAATACCATTCTGCGTGAGGTTGTCAGCGTTGGTCACCTCCGCTGCATTCACATACACTGCCCCCTCAGAAGATGTGATGAACAAATCGTCTCCAGAATCGGCTGTCACATTTCCCGCTGCTAACAGGTCTCCGCTTGTCAAGGCGGCAGAGCCAACGGAATGAACGAGCAATGCATCCAAGAATTCAGGGTTGTAGACAATGTCGAAGATGCTCAAGTCATTCGCGTCAGCATACGCCAAAATGGCCCCGTCCGTTGGAGCAAAAATCGTCCGAGTACCGATGGCAGAAAATGCTCCATCCAAACCCAGGAAATTCACAGCGGCAGTGAGGTAGTTGTGCTGAGTGCTGGCGTCAAGCCACTGGTAAATTCCATCAGATAAGGCCACCACTTCGTCCAACAGATGAATCACGCCATTCGATGCCTCGAGGTCAGCCGCCGCTACGTCTGTAGCGTTGACCACCTCGTTCTCCTGGAAGGAGATGGGCATGCCAAGAGCTGTCGTCACAACACTTTCTCCCGATAATGCACTGAACATAATCGCTGAGTTCGGAACGATGTGATATAAAGCCATGTCCACGGCGCTTTCAGAGGCGATAAAATCCGCCGTTGTCATCCCCATTGCCGCAGCGTACGCGTCAATCGCATCATTGTTGGGGACCAGAACCGTCAAGTCTGTCTCCGAATCGAGCAGTGAATTCACGTCATCGTTCGCAACGATGTCATTAAAATGACTGTTGCTCGGAGCAGCCGCCAACAGTTCAAGTACGGTTAATTGAGCTGAGCCACTGGCGCTTATAGCTAAACAGAAGAGGAGGAGAGTGAAATACCGCATGCAGAATCATTTTCCGGTAAAAATGTGCAATCGCGATGATAATCACAAGCTATTGTGATATGACCCGTTCATTATGTGGAAAAACCAACGCAAAGTAGCCCCGCCGAGAATCGAACTCGGATCTAAAGTTTAGGAAACTTCTATTCTATCCATTGAACTACGGGGCCAGCGCCGGGCAGCTTCTGATGGGCTTAGGCAAGCGCCGAGCGTGGGAAAAAGTGCGCCCAGTAGGACTTGAACCTACGACCAATGGATTATGAGTCCACTGCTCTAACCAACTGAGCTATGGGCGCGCTTTTCAGCACCAAAGATAAAACGGGCCGACCTTCTTCTCCCCTCAAGGAGCTTCTGGAACATCAAACTCCAACTGTCGCTTCGCCAAATCCGCCGCCACCACGCGCACCACAATGCGCTCCCCCATCGCGTAGTTTCCCCCATGCCGGGCCCCAATCAGGGCTTGCCGGTCCTCATCGTAGACGTAATAGTCATCCGGTAAGCCATCCTTGGGCACAAAGCCCTCACACTTATTTTCCTCAATCTCCACGAAAATCCCCTTCGGCACCACACCGTTGATGATGCCGTGGAAGGTCTCTCCCAAGCGGGTCATCAGGAACTCAACTTGTTTGTATTTGATGGAGGCGCGTTCCGCTTCGGCCGCTCGCTTTTCCATGTTGGAGCTGTGTTGGCAGATGCCTTGGAGCGGGCCAGGGCTAGCAGACTTTTGGCCGTCGATGTATTGCTGCAACAAGCGGTGAACCAACACGTCCGGGTAGCGGCGGATGGGGCTGGTGAAGTGGGTGTAAAACGGAAAAGCCAAGCCGTAGTGACCGATGTTCTGGGTGCTGTATTCGGCTTTCGCCATGGACCGGATAGCCATGGTTTTAACGACGTTCTCGGCGTTGGTGCCGGCCGCGGCTTGGAGCAAATGGCGCAGCGCCGACTCGGCGTTAGTCGGGTTGATTTTGGGCATTTCCAAGCCATACCTCGCCACGAATGTGCGCAGCTGCCGCAGCTTTTCCGGGTCCGGACGGTCGTGGATTCGGTAAACGGCCGTGCGGGTGGCCTCCTCTTGCTTGCCTTCTGCCCCGAGAGGTTTGGCCAAATACCGGCTCACCCGCACATTGGCCAATAGCATGAAATCTTCGATCAGGCGGTTGGCCTCAAGCATGCGCTTGATCACCACTCGTAGAGGTTTGCCAGTCTCGTCCAATTCAAACTTGACCTCCTCCGTATTGAAGTCTATGCCTCCTGCTTTAAAGCGCTGGGCACGCAGCTTTTCGGCCATTGCCTTTAGGGTCTGCACCTCCTCAGCATATTCGCCCTTACCGGTTTCAATACGTTCCTGCGCCTCGTGGTAGGCAAAACGGCGGTCGCTGTGGATGACCGTGCGGCCAAACCATTCCTTCTTGATGTTGGCCTGTGTATCCATTTCGAAGACGGCGCTAAAAGCGAGACGATCCTCGTTGGGACGCAACGAGCAGAGGTCGTTGGAGAGTACCTCGGGCAGCATCGGGATCGTGCGGTCCACGAGGTAGACCGACGTAGCGCGTTGGCGGGCCTCCTCGTCCAGCACTGTTCCCGGCTGCAGGTAATGGGTGACGTCGGCAATGTGCACGCCCACTTCCCAGTTTCCGTTGGGCAGTTTCTTCAACGAGAGGGCGTCGTCGAAATCCTTGGCATCGACCGGGTCAATGGTCAACGTCGTCACATCCCGGAAGTCGCGGCGACGAGCCAATTCCTTCGTCGGCACTTCCCGCGGGATGGCCGCGGCAGCTGCCAATACGTGGTCGGGAAACTCGTACGGCAGCCCGTACTCGGCGAGGATGGCGTGCATCTCCACTTCGTGGTCACCGGGGCGGCCAAGCACTTCGACGACCAGAGCAGCTGGCGCGTCGGAAGGGTCGTCCCAGCTGAGCATTTCGATGATGACTTTCTCACCGTCCTCAGCGCCGCCGAGGTTATGGGCGCCGATGAAAAAGTTGGCATGCAGGCGTTGGTCCGATGGGTAGCCAAACGCATAATCCCGGACGCGCTCGATGACGACGACGTATTGTTGGCGGGCACGTTCGACGATTCGGGCAACCCGAGGTGTGTGGCGACGGCCACGTCGGACCCAATCCACTTCGACCGTATCACCCCAAAACGCCGTGCCGGTGAACCCCTTCGGAATGGAGATTTCATTGCCGTCGGGCATCATCACGAACCCCCGGCCGTGCCGAGTGATTTGGATGGTCCCCACAGGGCGGTCATTTTGTGGAACTTCCGCTAAGATGAACTTGCCACGGCCGAGCGATTCCAACCGACCGTCGCGCCCCATTCCCTCGAGGACCGTCATGATTTTGCGCCGCGTATCGTGGTTCAAAATGCCCAACGTACTCGCCACTTGCTTGTGGTTCAAAGGCTTGTTGGGCTGGCGTTTGAAGACCTCGAGGATCTCTTTGCGCAGCTGGCGGGGCGGGGTCCGTGGAGGCATGGCCACAAAGATGCTTCCAATCGCCGGGCATTTGCGACCTTTGCAAACGCATGTCTACACGCAGTTATCAACGATGGACGCCCGAGCATTGGGACGAATACGCCGTCATCGACTCCGGCGATGGGGCCCGGCTCGAACGGTTCGGCGACCTGATCCTCGACCGGCCCGACCCCGCTGCCGTGTGGTCTCGGCGCCTGGGCGCCGATGCATGGGACGAAGCCCATGCCCGGTTTGAACCCACCGGCCGCACCAAGGGCAACTGGGTGCCGTTGGACTCCGTACCCGAAGGATGGAACCTCAATTACCAGTCACCACGGTTACAGCTGCGCTTCCACTTGGAAATGACCCGCTTCAAGCACGTCGGTATTTTCCCCGAGCAAGCGGCCAACTGGGAGTACATCGCTGAACACCTGCAGCCCGGTAACAAATTCCTCAACCTCTTCGCCTACACAGGTGGCGCATCGATTGCAGCCCGGTCTGTGGGCGCTGAGGTGACCCACGTGGATGCCATCCGCCAAGTGGTAGATTGGACCCGCATCAATATGGAATTGAGCGGCCTCGACGGCATCCGATGGGTGGTGGAAGACGCCCTCAAATTTGCCCAACGCGAACAGCGCCGCGGCAACACATATAATGGTATTGTGCTGGATCCTCCGACCTGGGGTCTCGGTCCCAAAGGGCAGAAGTGGCGCCTTGAAGACAACTTGCTCAACCTGTGTGCTACCGTGGCAGCTCTGTTGGAACCCGGCGGGTTCATCATTATGAATACCTACAGTGGCATCGCCCCCAGCGCCTTGGAAACCGTGTGGGAGCGCATCCTGCCTTCCGCCCAATTCGAGGCGGGCGAATTGTGCCTGTGCGGCGAAGACGGCCACTGGATTCCCACGGGTAGCCTCATCCGAATCACCTCCCAACCATGAGCGCAGAATCTCCCATGCTCGGACTTCGTCTGCCCACCGACCCGCGGTGGGTCAAGTTGGTCGAGTCCAACATTTCCGAAATCCTAACGGACCACGCTTGGTGCGAGCAAAAAGCTGCATCCAATGCCATCAGCACCATCGTGCGCTACCCGGAATTAACCGACCTCGTCGAAGCACTCACCGAGATTGCCCAAGAAGAGATGGAGCATTTCGGTATGGTCCTCGAGCGCATCAAAGAGCGGGGGTTCACTTTGGGGTATGAACGCAAGGACGACTACGTCGCAGATTTGGCCAAATTCATCAAGCGCGGGGGCTCCCGGGAAGAGCAACTCGTTGATCGCCTGCTATTCGCCGCCATGATTGAAGCCCGTTCGTGTGAACGGTTTCGCATGCTTTCCGAAAAAATCGAGGATGTAGCCTTGGCAGAATTCTACCGCGAATTAATGATTTCCGAAGCCGGTCACTACACTACTTTCATCGGCTTCGCCCGCAAGTACGGCGGCAACGTCAACGTTGATGAGCGCTGGCAGCAATTCCTCGATCACGAAGCCAAGGTCATTCAGAATTACGGCAAGAGAGAAACGATGCACGGCTGAGGCGCGTTAAGTTCGCGTGATGACCCGAATCTTTGCAGTTGCCGTGCTCATGCTCGGCACGTGCACCCAGCCTGAAACGGTTTTTACCTCTGAATTGGGCGCCCGCGACGCACTCGCCCAAATCCAAAACGCGCGCTTCACGTCCCACCTTTCCAACGACGTCGAGGCCTCCGATTCACATTGGGAGCGCAAATTTGTAAGCAGGTTAGCCCGCCATCATCGCCTCAATCTCATCCGCCTCAAGCGGGATGTGGACCATTAAATCCACGTAACCATCCTCCGTGATAAGGATATCATTTTCAAGGCGGATACCGAGGTTTTCTTCGCGGATGTAGATGCCCGGTTCGACGGTGAAAACGTGACCGGCCTGGATGGGCTCGTGCCAGTGGCCAACGTCGTGCACGTCCAAACCAATGAAGTGCGACGTGCCGTGCATAAAGTACTTCTTGTAGGCGGGCCATGCTGGGTTTTGATTGGCCACCTCATCGGCCGTGATCAGGCCGAGGTCCAATACTTCCTTGGTCATCAACTCGCCTACTTGCACATGGTAGTCGTGCAGGCTGACACCGGGCTTCAACAGGTTCATGGCACCACGCATCACATTCAGCACCGCATTGTACACGGCGCGCTGTCGGTCAGTAAACTTCCCGCTCACTGGCACGCAGCGCGTCATATCAGCTGCGTAGTTGCCGTATTCCGCACCTACATCCATCAAAATGACGTCGCCGGCTTTGCACTCGGCGCTGTTCTCGATGTAGTGCAGTACGCAAGCGTTGAGGCCGCTCCCGATGATTGGCGTGTAGGCGAAACCCCGAGAACCGCGGCGCAAGAATTCGTGCATGAACTCCGCTTCGATTTCGTATTCCATCACACCGGGCTTGACGAACTGCAAAACGCGCTCGAACCCTGCTTTTGTGATATCACATGCGCGCTGCATTTGGTCCACTTCCTCCTGTGATTTGATCGCGCGCAAACCATACAAAATGGGCGCCGAGCGTTCGAACTCATAGTTGGGGTAGTTGGCGCGCAAGGCAGCGTTTTCGCGGTCGGTTCGGGTCTCGACAATGTTACGTGCACGAGTGTGCGGGTTGTCGTTCAGGTACAATGCGTCGGCATCGGCCATAAGGCGATGGAAGGTGCGTTCAAAGGCGGCTGTCCACTGGATGTTGGTGATACCCGTTGCGGCAGTAGCTCGGGCCTTGTCCAATTTGGCCCCTTCCCAAATGGCCAACTCTTCGTTGGTCTCCAAGGTGAACAAAATCTCGCGATCATTCGCATTGTGGGCATCTGGGAACAAAACCAACACGGTCTCTTCTTGATCCACGCCGGTCAACCAAAAGATGTCGCTGGCCTGCTTGAATGGAAGCGTCCCATCCGCACTGGTCGGATAGATGTCATTGGAGAAAAAGACCGCAATGGAGCGCGGCTTCATCTGCGCCATGAAGTTGGCGCGGTTGCGCGTGTACAAGTCGGCGGGAAGAGATTGGTATCGCATGAAGCGAAGATACCAAAGCCCTGCCCAACGCAGTATCTTCGTCACATGACGAATAACGCACACCAAGCCCCCAAGCCCGTTGGAGCCTATCCATTCGCACGAAAAGCCGCCAACCTGCTCTTTTTGAGTGGTGTAGGACCGCGCGTCGCAGGAAGCGACGGCAACGATAGCGGCGTACCCGGACTGTCACTTGATCACAATGGTAACTTTGTGGAATTCGATTTTGAAGCCCAAGTCCACAGTGTTTTTGCCAATGTCAAAGCCATTTTAGATGCGAACGGGAGCAGCTGGGAGGAATTGCTCGATATCACGGTATTTCTGGTCCACATGAACCGCGATTTCAAAACGTTCAATCGCATCTACGCGGAGTACTTTCCGGACCCAGCGACCCAACCTTGCCGCACTACTATCGAAATCAACCGCTTGCCGACGCCTATCGCCATTGAGCTGAAGTGCGTAGCTTCTATCGCCTCCTGAACCGGTCGAATCGCCCACGCGCCAGGGTTGAGAAGTCTGCCGTTAAAGGTGTGCCATTGACCGGAATTTTCCGAATTTGTCCCCATGGGAGAACGACAAGAATTTGCGGATGATATCCTGAAAAAAATCGAGGCGCTATCGGACAAATACGCCGCCATGGGGCAAGACCTCAGCGCGTACTTGGATGGCCTGCTCTACGCAGACTATTTGACGTATTGGGATTACATCAACCTCGATACGCTGTTGAGCCTGCAACACCCTATCACGCCATTCCCCGACGAATCCATCTTTATCGTCTACCACCAAATTACCGAGCTGTATTTCAAACTCGCCTTGCATGAATTGGAGCAGGTGAACACGGCTGCCCCTGCAGATGCCTCTGCGATTTTGAAGCGCGTCAACCGGGTCAATCGCTACTTCGAAGCGCTCACCCACAGCTTTGAGATCATGGTCGACGGCATGGACCAAGACCAGTTCTTGAAGTTCCGAATGTCCTTGCTGCCTGCGAGCGGTTTCCAGAGCGCGCAGTACCGCAAAATCGAGATCCGTTCCACGACGTTCAACCGATTACTGAATGAAGACCACCGCGATCCGAATGAAGGCTACCAGCCCGGCGACATCGAAAGTCTTTACCCCCACATTTATTGGAAGGCAGGAGCCGTCGAACTGGCGTCCGGGAAGAAAACCCTGACCCTGCGTCAATTCGAAGTGAAATACGACCGCGACTTCCTAGAACTGGCGGAAAATACCTTCGAAGTCAACCTCCGCTCCTTGTGGCAGGCGCTCCCTCCGGAGGAACAGACAGACGAATTGAAGCAAGCCCTACGTTGGTTGGATGTAAACGTCAACATCAATTGGCCCCTGAGTCACTTCAAAAGCGCCGTTCGCTACCTCCAGCGCAACCCCGAAGACATCGCCGCCACCGGCGGAACGAACTGGCAGAAATACCTGCCGCCTCGCTTCCAAAAGCGCATCTTCTACCCGGAATTGTGGAGTGCCGTAGAATTGAACGAATGGGGAAAGGGATGGGTCGAGAAAGAAGTGTTCCGTCGCGGTTGATGCAACGCTGGATCCCCCTTATCATCCTGTTGTGCTGCGGCCTTATGGCCTGCGGCGGTTCCGGTGAAGGCTCCGTCTTCGTTGAGCTCGAAGCACCCCCGCACGTCCCGATCGAACGCTTCGGTGTGGTCTGG
>CALGDB010000047.1 GCA_937884175.1 uncultured Flavobacteriales bacterium | reverse complement strand
CAATGAGGTTTTTAGTGATGTTGAAGTCACAAGCAATGAGGTGCACGGAGAGAATGTTTCCGTACTTCCTTTACTCCAAGGAGCACTCCCTGCAGCGCAGCCGTTGGCTTGTGACATCTACGAACCTGCAGGTGACACTGAAACAGAGCGCCCGCTGATTGTCTACATCCACACTGGAAACTTTTTGCCTCAATATTTGAACCAGAGTGCGGTGGGGACGAAAACCGATTCTTGTGCTGTTGAATTGTGCACTCGTTATGCCAAGATGGGCTACGTGGTTGCCTCGATTGACTACCGCACGGGATGGAATCCTAATGCAGCTACTCAGTCGGACCGAACGTTTCAACTGATCAATGCCGCCTACCGCGGGGTCCAAGACGCGCGGACTGCGGTTCGCTACTTTCGAATGACCGATGATGTTATGGGCAACCCTTACGGAATTGATCCTGACATGATTGGATATTTCGGAGAGGGTACAGGAGGATATGTCAGCTATGCTGCTTCAACAATCAGCGACTACAACGACATCATTCTCGACGACAACGGTTTGCCCATCGCCAAGTTCTGGACTGGAACGCCTGGAGCAGCGGACTACATTCCGATGGTGATTGAGGCGGTGAACGGCGACCCGGAAGCCATCACCGACGGCTTCGCACCAGCGGGCGTGTTCGGTCCAGATCCAGTGCAGCTTTGTATCGCCAATCACCCTGGATACAGCAGCGAGGTTTCATTTCAAATCAATCTGGGGGGTGCCCTTGGAGACTTGAACTGGCTTGATGCAGGTGACCCTGCGATGATAAGCTTCCAGTGTCCGGCTGACCAATTTGCGCCCTACACCACGGCCGTGCTCACTGTTCCAGTCACAAATGAGCTTGTGGTGGAGGTGAGCGGAGCGTTTGACATTCACTCTGAAATCAATGCTCAAGATGATCCGAACAACAATGCTACTTACCAGGCTCTTGGTTTGACAGATGTGTTTTCTGCTCAAGCGCTTGCCAATGGCAACATGGGCATGGACGGTTTGTACCCTGTGAAGAACGACTACGTGAACGGTCAGCCTACGCAACCATTCGACGGTGCGCCATGGCAGTGGTGGGATGTGGCGATGACCGAAATGGTAGATGCTGCGAATGGAACGTCAATTGCAGCTACTCAATTGACCCTCAATCCTAACATGGGCCCTATAGAGGCGCGCGCGTACTGCGACACCATCATGGGGTACTCTTCTCCCCGTTTGGCGGCTTTGCTCGGTCTCGCCTCAGCAGGTCCCGGATGCACGGATTCAAACGCATGCAACTACAACACGTTGGCCACTTCAGATGACGGTTCTTGCACTTACGCTGAGGCGGGTTTTGACTGCGCTGGCAACGCCATCGCTCCTGGTTGCACCGACCCTATGGCTTGCAACTATGACAACACAGCTCAGACCGACGACGGTTCTTGCGGCTACTTGAACAGCTCCTCTGTGTCCACTGGCGCCGAAATCCCGTGGGTGGTTGGTTTGACTGTAACCGGCACGGAATTCGAATCGTTCGGTGGAGGATGTGAGGCAGATGGCGGTGTGAATCCCAATTTGAGCATCAATGGTGCCATCATCGGTGATGGCTCAGCGCCTTTGGCCATGGCTGGCATTCAGGACCCCACTGGACTCCTCGGAGAATTGGCCGCCTTGGCTTCCACTGTGGGCTTCAGCATCTGCGGCGACAACATCACCGTGGCGGCCTTGGGCAACATCATTCCAATGGTGAACAACGGTCAGTTCTGGATTTCACCCATT
>CALGDB010000046.1 GCA_937884175.1 uncultured Flavobacteriales bacterium | reverse complement strand
TTTCGATCACCGTGTGCTCGTACTTGGGTCCAGCATCGATCCATCCTGAACCTTCACCTGGTCCAACAGGCACACGCACGGTTTCTGGTTGGAGATGGAACTGTCTACCGTTCCAGTTCAGTGTCGCAGAAATCGGATCTCCCGATTCGTTGGTGATTGTCGCATTGATGAAGCCTTCGTTACCGAGCGATAGGTTCATATTTTCGTTCGGATCCGTCCATACGCTGGGTTCATAGCCGGAGCGCAGCGCACGTATTTTACAACCAACTGGGACTTGAATGTCGAATGCACCATCCTCGATCCAGAATGCATATTCAAAGGTTTCGCTTTGGACTTGGAGGGCTGAACCATCGGTCAGGCCGGTGGCTCTCGTGACGTTTGTGTAGAGGGCTCCCGCGATGTCATCGATTGAACCAAGTGCAAGCTGATTGGTGTTGTTCCAGTGTACCCACCCACCATCGTCTGTGATTCCCCCGAGCGCGCCCACGGTCAACGGAAAATCATGTGCCGATTGAATCAGGTCTCCTGTCTTGTATGCGCCGTGCGCTGGAACCAGCGTGAAGCCTGTCGCACCATCGACTTGAAGGAGTCCCTGGTTCGGTGAAAGTCGATAGGTCCACATGTGTCCACTACCGTCCGAGGATTCCACTCGGATGCCCTCCTCAACCGCTGAAATCGTTGCGCTGTCAGGCCATTGAGTGTCGAAAACAGGGTACATCTCGGTGACTGCATCGATTCCACCTTGAAGTGCGATGTCCAGAATCGTTCCACCGGTACCTTCAAGCTGCGTCAACCGATGTGTCGCATCACGAACCGTCATTCGAACGAGATGATTTTCGAGCAGCCAGTCTCCAATCTCCGCCTCGGCACCCTCAGGAAGCTCCTCGGCACACGCAATTCTTTTGGCGCGAACCGTACCCTCCGGAGGTGGGCTTTCAAAACACTCCCCCTCCGCGTTGTGCGCAGCGTGTTCGGTACATGCGATGAGCACAACGCCCAAAAGCAGTACCAACTTACTCAACGAACTTGATATCCGTCGCGGTTACGTTGGCTTTCTTGGACCATCCATTTGGCATTTCACCGTCGGTCCATTCCCATTGCCGAGACTCGCCGGGTGCAATGGGTTTGTTGAACCCCTCCGGCATTGGAAGGCCTGCGGGTAGCCGTTGAGCAACAGCGGGCCACGATGCCTTCTTCAGCGACTTCCCGTTGTCATCCAAATAGGAGATCTGAACGTTTAGACGCTCAATGGCCTTCTTCGACTTGTTGGTTACATCAACATAAA
>CALGDB010000045.1 GCA_937884175.1 uncultured Flavobacteriales bacterium | reverse complement strand
TGGAGCCGATAAATCTAAGATTCGGAAATGAGAAACGCCACATCATCGCTGGATTAGGCGGTGACCGTCAATCGCACCACCTCGTGCAACCTGCGGAAAATCTTGCGGCTTGTCTCGCGGTCCAAAGCCAACCCATCAATCTGGGTTGTACGTCCATCGCTCCAGGTGATTTCGATGCCTTCCTGTGTTCCCCTTTGATGAACAACGGGTACTTGGCATACGGTGTACACGAGGCTGTTCGCATCCAACTCAATCGTCTTCGTTTGCTGCGCCACATCAACGTACTCAAATACCGCAGTTTCCGTGAGGAATTCCTCGGCGTGCATCAGGGCCCGATCAAATTGAAGCTGCCCCCCTTGAACCCGGACGCCGAGTTCCCAAAAGCGGCAAATCAAATCTTCTTTCACCTGACCGGTCATACCTGGCTGTTGAGCTCCTTTTCCACCGGGCGTATGTGAATATGGATCAGTTGGGAACGCGCCGTAGAGCTCGGGTGATTTGTGCGCACCGATGCCGGCGTTGATTTCGAAATAGTGATCAAACAGACGACCCACCACATCGTCACTGGCGCCAGAATCCACGGCTGCCTTGGTCACCTCGAAGGCTGCCAATCGGAGTTTGGACACCATGTGCCAGTAAATCGACCCCAACCCCTCGTAGCCGAAGAACGTACCCGAACGGCCGGTGAATGCTTTGTGATTGAAAATCGCCTCGTAAGCGGCCTCAACCTCGATTTGGTGAGCATCAACAAGGGATTGATAGGAATCGGGGAGCGTGATCAATGCAGCCCGCAAAGCGTTGACATTATTGAAATTCCCATTGAAGTGGTACCCTCCGTTGCAGTCTTTCGTGACGATCTCTGAGTTTCCATCGGCGACAAGCTTCGACAAAAGCGGTGATTGTGCCACAACATCGTAGTCAACGTTGTTCTTTTCCAAGAACCGGGGGAGGGACTTGTTCGGGTACAGGATGTAGCTGTATTGATCCTCGCGGAAAAGCGCACTCGCTTTGAGTGCATCCAAAACTCCCAGACTTTCCTCTGCATCCAATAATCCCGCACTCAATGCAGCCACCTGCCCTTCCAGCATTTCCGGCAAATACGTGATGTCCAATCCACCATCGGGCTGAACGGTCACCAAGTTGTACGCGTGGTAAAGCCCATCGTCCCGCTTGTTGGCAGCAATGGAATGCTCCAAGTACGCCACTGCTGAGTCGATGAATTCAGCCAGATCGGACAACTTCAAGGCCGATTTATGCCCAGCAAAATTCGAAGTGTAAATCTGCTCTCGGTAGTCACTCGAAGCACTGCCCAGCCCATCGAGGATAGTCCTTCGCTCTGCATTGGTCATGCGAGGAGATGAAAGGACATCCTGATTGGACAATGTTGCCTTCATCCGCTTGAAGTAGGCCAACAGTTCGTCGGAAACCTGTACTTCCTTATGGCCCGTTGCAGCGAGTACGTTTTGGAAGTAGACCATGAAGCGCCGTAAGTAGTACAAGGTGACCATAGATACCCCGTTGCCGACAAGTGCGTTATTGGCATCGTTCCATTCCGGACGCTGGGTGTTCATCCAGATGCCTCCTTCAGGAATGAAGTTGGCCACTTTGGCCAGCATCGTCGCCATGATTTTCTCAACGAAATTCACTTTGTAGATGAAGACGTGTGCTTCACGTAGCAAGGCCCCATCACCGCCAATCTCGTCTTTCTTAAATCCGATTCGGGCCTCGCGCTCGTGATCGAACTCAATGGTGTTCTTAGGATCCTTGAGCAATTCCTTGTAAGGCTTGATGCGGTAAGGTACATTGGCATAAACGAATGAATCGTTCGCGAAATATTCGTCGAGCTTCTCCGGGTGATACGCTTGCAAGAACTCGAGGAACTTCAAGAGGTAAATGATCTGGTGATCCCCCCAATATCCGATATACGACCAGGGGTTGTCCGGCTCAATGGTCTCCCACTCAAACCCGTCTTTAAAGACTCGGTAAGGATTATACCCATCGAACGTCGTCGCATTCAAGAACTTGAAAATCATCCCCTCGATGAACTCAGGGTATGAATGCACCAGCGCTTCCCAATTTTGGAAGATGTCCCGCCAATTTCCCTGGTAATCGAGGATTTTGGAGCCATCGTCTTCGTTGCGCAAGTTGATGCTGAATCGATTCCAAGGGCGGCTGGGGTCACCGTGACGACGGCTGAACTTCAATGGCAGGTACTCCGCGCAAAGCCGCTTGAAATTCAGGTCATCGTCCGCGTGCGCTTGTTCTTGCAAGAAGAACAAATCAAATTGGTCAGGCCAAGCTACCATAGCTGGGTACTTCTTAAAGAACACCTTATGGTTGCCCTGATCGATGTAGGCCATGAAGTCCGCTTTCTCGATCGTATAGTTTTCATCGAAAATCCCGCCACGCATCACGTTGAACATGGCGTTCGCAAAGTGGCGAATGTTGCGGCGGCGGTCAGCGGTCAATTGCAACCCGTCACAAGCTGCGACAAGGGAAATCAGCCCCTTCGACCCTTGCTCGATATCTTCTAAAATGTCCTGCTTCAAGGACTTCACCGTTTCCAAGTCGCTTCGCAACCGAATAACGTCACGAATGGATTTGCCCAAATCCGCGGTGATGACCCAGTCCTTGGATGCACCGGCCTCCAGCACGAAATCTGACTGAACAAAGTACGCGCCTCGCTCTGCCTTGATGTCCCGTTCAGTGACCACAACAGAACCTGTTCGAAATGCTTGCAATTGCTTGGAGCACAATAGCACCTTCGGCTGCTCCATTCCCAAAGACCAAACCACATTGGCCTTTAGGGATTCACTTGGTTCGGCTTTGTCTGAAATCAACGCACTCAAGGCATAGATCCCGAGCGTATCCCCTTCCAGCTCACATTTTTTGTACGCATCAACAAGGTTGCTGGATCCGCTTTGCAAGCCGTTCGGAACGCCGTAAGGAAGGATATTCTGCACGCCGTCCAGTATGCGAACAGACTTCGACGCATTCGCTATTGATGTCAGCGTGGCATGACGCACAAACCCAAAGCGTTCGCTGGGTGCCCATTGGTAGCGAAACGTCAAATCCAAGTCAACGTTAACCTCCTCAAAAATGATTTTGTTGCCGTAAGCGTTTTTGAACAAATTCCGCTCAATTCGGTAAGCGCCTCGGTAGTTGGAAGAGAAAGGCTCCCAGAGCAGCTCCCGATCAGATTCTTCCACGAGAACGACTGTCTTGCTACCCGTGGCCTCAGCGGACTCGGTGATCTTGTCGTCGGTGTAGTACGGGAAGAGCGCGAAATCGCTGTTTTTGCGGCCAGCGGTCAATCCACCGGTGCTGGAGATGAACATCCAATGGTCCGAATGGCTCACAATGCTCATGAAAAATGGACGCATGCGGTCCACTGCCGTGATTTTGTAAAAAGTCTCTCCGCTTATGGTAATCTCCTCTCCTGATGTAGTAGCCCTAGATTGGTGTAAGGGCTGTTGCCCGAGGTATATGGTTTTGCGTGGTTCGGTCTCGCTCATTTCAACATAGTGGTCGGTTGTCTTTGGGCTGGTGAAAGACAGTGTCATGGCAACAATAAATGTGCAGCCCATCGCCGTGCGTTAACAGAGCAGCGAAAATAACTTGCGTCATTGGATTTTACCCCATCAAATCCGAGCACCAAATGAAGTTCACATCTCTTTATGTAAGTTATACCCGGTATCTACCAGCATGAAAAAGCCACCGACAACCGTCGGTGGCTTTCCATCGTAGCGGGAGAGAGACTCGAACTCTCGACCTCAGGATTATGAATCCTGCGCTCTAACCGGCTGAGCTATCCCGCCAAGCGGGCGCAAATATAGTTCAGGTAATAGGAATATCGAAGGCAGCCATAAAAATCCCAAAAGGGGCCAGCGGTTCGCGCAATTCGGCTTATATTGCTCTTCCCCGAATTAGCGGTACAGGATGGAGAAAGAAAAGTTTCAAATTGAAATTCCGATTAACAGTTCAAAGGGAGTGCTGTTCAATATATTTAGCACCCCGAGTGGATTGTCCGAATGGTTCTGCGATGATGTCAACATCAAAAAGGATGTTCATATATTCATCTGGGATGGCAGCGAAGAAAGTGCGCGGTTGATCTCCAAGAAGCGCGACGAATTTGCCAAATTTCGTTGGTTAGAAGACGAGGAAGAAGGCATTAACAGCTTCTTTGAATTTCGAATTAAAATTGATGATCTGACAGGTGATACAGCGCTGGTTATCACGGACTATGCTGAGGAAGATGAGATCGACGATGCCAAGGAATTGTGGGCTGCTCAAGTCGACCGCTTGAAGCAAGTACTCGGCGCTTAAGGCTCAGGCCATGTCAAGACATATGGACTCAGCAAGTCCTTGTACCGTTCGCTTAATTGTGGCTGGCCCTCTACCCGTTCTCCGAGCTCAATGCAAATCATCTCTTGCTGAGGCGCCTCTATCGGCGGGAGCTTGACCCAATGGCTCATCACCCGACGGGGGTCATGTCCTTCCCGGCCACAAACGTCGGCCTTCCGACACAAATGGAATCCGCGCACCTCAGCACCATTTTTCAATTCTGCCCAGCGGTCCCAGGGCCAGACAAGCTGAAACGTTCCTACCGCATTCAACATGCTCCACGCGGCGTCGAGGAATACTGTAAAGGGCAATGCGTCGTCGTGCCGAGCGAGGTTGCGGGCTTCATCCGGTGACTTAGGCTTACCGTGGAAAAACGGCGGGTTGATCAAAAAGGAATCAAATGCTCCTTGATTCTCAGCCCTTCTTGCAAATGCTTGAATAGAATCTTCAACAATTCTCATGCGATTTGACCACGGGCTTCTATCGCTATTGGCTCGTGCCTCTGCAACAGCGTTGGGCTCCAATTCCACACCAGTGACTTCGGCGTTTGGTGCACGCTGAGCCGCCATCAAGGCCACGATGCCACTTCCCGTGCCTGCATCAATTATCTTTCTAGCGCCTGACACATCAGACCAAGATCCCAACAACAGGGCATCGGTCCCCACCTTCATAGCGCAGTCTGCATCGTGTACTTCAAATTGCTTGAAGACCACCTTTCTCCTGCCGGACCTACCCACGCTTCAGGAATTTTTCTGTTGGCGTTGCTGCCATGTTTCGAAGTCGGGAAAATCCTCAACGCGGTTGCCCGGATCTGCGTCCAATGCGGACACTTCTTTCGCATGGAACTGCATTTCCTGCGGGAGTTGCTGGTACAAGGCCGTTCCCTCCACCTTGTGCGCAAACATCTCGTCCGAAACGTCGCCAACCTTTTGCGCGGGATTGCCAACGATGAGGCTTCTTCCCTCCCACATGGACCGTGCTTTGACCAACGCCAATGCTCCGACGATGCAACCGTCACCAATCTCCGCATGGTCCAGAACGACTGCATTCATACCGACCATGGCCTGAACACCGATGGTAGCGCCGTGAATCATTGCTCCGTGTCCAATGTGTGCCCCTTCTTTCAACCGCACTTCGTCTTGGGGAAACATATGCAACACGGCGTTCTCCTGCACGTTGCATCCCTTTTCCAACGTGATTTTACCCCAGTCTCCGCGCAATACCGCGCCCGGGCCGATGTAACAATTCGGCCCGATGGTCACATGACCGATGACCACGGCATTGGGATGGACATACGCCGAGGGGTCGACGACAGGCACCATATTTTTAAAGGACTGGATCATGGAAGCCTCAGCGCTGCATGTTTTCCAATACCACCGCATATCCCTGCCCGACACCGATGCACAGGGTCACGAGGGCATAGCGCTTTTTCGCGCGCACCAACTGCTTGGAAGCGGTCAACAGCAGGCGCGCACCGGTCATACCCAATGGGTGCCCCAACGCAATCGCTCCGCCTTGCGGGTTGACGCGGGGATCAAAATCATCCAAACCCAACGTGCGGGTGCAGGCCAACGCCTGCGCGGCGAAGGCTTCGTTGAGTTCAATCAGGTCCATCTCGCTCAGCTTTAAACCCGCTCGTTCCAACGCCCTGCGCGAAGCCCCAACCGGGCCAATGCCCATGATGCGCGGTTCAACACCGACGACGGCTGAAGAGCAAATGCGTGTCATGGCCGTGAGACCGTGTTTTGCTAGTCCAGATTCAGAGGCCAAAAGCAGCGCTGCTGCTCCGTCATTAAGCCCTGATGCATTGCCTGCGGTGACCGTGCCGTTGGGACGAAAGGCCGGCCGCAAACGACTCAGGCTTTCGGCAGTAGTTTGTGGTTTGACAAATTCGTCTTCGCTGAATACCAGAGGGTCTTGCTTGCGCCTAGGGATGGAGACTGAGACGCATTCTTCTCCACGTTCGGCTGCGGACTGGGCAGCTTTCTGTTGGGACCACGCCGCAAAGGCATCTTGGTCCTCCCTGCTGATTCCGTATTGATCGACGAGGTTTTCAGCGGTCTCACCCATTCCATCCGTGCCGTAGACTTCATCTAGTCGAGGGTTGATAAAGCGCCACCCAAAGCTGGTGTCGTGCAATTGGCTGTCGCGACCGAAAGCCTTGGAGGCTTTTGATATGACCCAAGGACCGCGCGTCATGTGCTCGATCCCACCTGCGACCACTATTTCCGCGTCTCCGCATGCCAACATACGTGCCCCATTCACCGCTGCAGCCATGCCCGATGCACAAAGTCGATTCACCGTTTCTCCAGGAACCGTGTGGGGGTAGCCCGCGAGCAGCAACGCCATTCGTGCAACGTTGCGGTTGTCTTCACCGGCCTGGTTGGCACATCCCATCAGTACATCTCCAATGGCCGCAGCATCCAACTGCTCATTGCGCTTAAGCAATTCCTTAAGTACCAAAGCGGCTAAATCGTCCGTACGTACCGGTGCGAGCGTACCACCAAAATTTCCAATGGGAGTCCTTACTCCGTCGGCTATGTATGCATCCATATTATTCACGCTGGTCTGGTCAAAGATAGCCGTCTGCGGACAAGGCCCTCTGCAAAACCATGGTATTTTGCCGTATGAAAATCGCCATCGTCTCGGTGTTCCCCCCATACCGTGGAGGAATTGCGCAATTCAACGAAGCGATGACCAAGGCCTTCACTGCAGAGGGGCACGAATGCATTGGTTTCAATTTTAGCCGGCAATACCCCAGCCTACTTTTCCCAGGAACCAATCAAAACGAGGACGGTCTGCAGTCCCAATTCGTGCACACCAAGGTCGTTGATTCCATCAACCCCATGACGTGGTACCGCTGTGCCCGGCTCGTAGCGAAGGAACAACCTGATGTGGTCATCATTCCATTCTGGACCACCTTTTTGGCGCCAGCGCTTGCGACAGTGGCCCGTCAAGTGAAAACCCTGCATCCTTCAGCACGTGTTGTCGGATTGTTCCACAACGCGAATTCGCACCACGCTAAGCCATGGGAAAAGGCACTTACGCAGCGATTGGTCCGCAGTATCGATGAAGCCTGGACCTTGTCAGAAGACGTTTCCAAGCAACTGGAACAGCGACGCAAGGAACTGCACATCACCACGGCGTTTCATCCTTTGTATGAACACTTCGCTCCGTTGATTTCGAGGGACGCAGCCCGTGAACAATTACGCATGCCGGTGTCACCGAAGCTGGTCTTGTTTTTCGGCCTCATTCGGCCGTACAAAGGGTTGGAATGGCTCTTGAACGCAGCAACGGAACTGCACAAGAACGGAGAAGACGTGTGTTTCTGCATTGCAGGCGAGCCGTATACAGATTGGGAACCCTACCAGCGCATCATCGATGCTTCGGCAGCTCCGGAGCGTTTTTACACCTACCTTAAGTTCATTCCCAAAGAAGACGTGCACATGTTCTTTTCAGCTGCTGACATCGTTTGCCTGCCATATACTTCGGCTTCTCAAAGTGGCGTCACTGCCATCGCGATGCATTATCATAAACCCGTCGTGGCCACTGATGTGGGTGGATTAAAGGAGTATTTTGATAGAAACCCAATCGGTCACATCTGTGCTCCAAGGGATGTACACGCTTTGACAGAAGCCATTCTTACGGCCTTGAGCGCTGAACCGGTTGAAGCAGCGAGCATAACCACTTGGAACGCCCGCTTTTCTTGGGCAGCTTTTGCCCAAAAATGCCTGTCAGCGTAACCCCTCGAGCAGCGGGTCGAATACGAATCGCTGCACGAGCACGGCTTCGTCCTTATAGACGGCGTACATCCGCGATCCATCCCATTCGTTGAGCTCCCCGTTGTCATCATAGGTATCGGAAATCGGCGACTTCCAATACAACTCAATTTCGTTGGGAACATCCTCCTCTTGACCCCATGCACGTAGGCGGAAAGCTGGCTCTGCTCGGTTGAGCAAACTGTCTTCAGCGTTTGCCGTAAGGTGATTGTTGTATGTTTCCAAGTGGACCTTACGAAATCGATTGAAGCGGTCCTGCCAGAACATCGTATCCACACGGCTGGACAAAGGTGCCCCCTCCACCCGCAGTGTTCCCACACTGTCCACTTCCATGGCATACAGGCGTCCACCGGCCTCTGTAAGTTCAACTTCAACACGACGCAGCGCATTACCCGGGTAATCAAACATGCCCGTGTAACGCCATTCCCGTTCGTCAGTGAAAAATCGCGTGGACAAGAATCCGGTAAACCCTTCCATGTGCACGATGAAGGGCTCCTCCGCAAGTTGACCGTTGCCATCGGCGAGCACCATGTACGTTCCAGTGTGGTTTTGGTTAGACGTGCCGATGTACCATGTTTTTACCGGAGTTTCGCCGCCTTGATAGATTTCTACCTTCTTACCTCGACCCGCAAGCAAACGGTTCACAGTGCTCAATTCACCCTGCGGAACAGGCCGTTGCACCCGTGCACGAAGGAAGGTCTTAAGCAACAAATCCACCGCATCCTTCCGAGCAAAATGGATGCCATTGAGTTTCCAGTAGCGGCCTGAAGACCGCTCAAGCAATGCCTGATTGCCGTCTTTGTCCGCAATGAAAATCTTATTGACTGCTGCGGTATCAGCTATGGCAAAGTCTGCTGCGTTGGCCGCTCTAGAAATCTCAGCAGCTTCCTGGGTGTCCACGTAGCGCACTCCTGCAGCGATAGCAGTAACGAGAAGTAAAAAATAAAACAGTCGGAGGTTCTTGTGCATGCGTTCAAATTTATACCGCCGAAGACAATCGT
The DNA here is from genome assembly GCA_937884175.1 of uncultured Flavobacteriales bacterium. Taxonomy (GTDB): domain Bacteria; phylum Bacteroidota; class Bacteroidia; order Flavobacteriales_D; family Sanyastnellaceae; genus UA16. The sequence goes on along the minus strand of CALGDB010000045.1, from coordinate 915 downwards.
TTGGCATATCGCCGGCGTCGACGGATGGTAAAAGCCCATCCTAATCCTAAGACAAGGCCAATAGGCAACGCCAACGCAATGGCCTGCCAGCCTAATCGTTCCGCACGAAGCTTATCCGTATTCAACGGACGCAACGCAATGGCACGTGACCGCACGGAAATAGAGGCTGTTTCGTTCAGCAGGTAGCTGACCGCGTTACGTAAAAACTCTTTGTTGTCATACACCACCCGGCGTGCATTGCGGTCATAACCGAGAGGTAAAATCATCGGACCATTGGGGCCATCTTTGACCTGATTGCGCATTAGGTCACCGTCTCCGATCATGATCTGGGCCGTTGGCACGCTGAAGGATTGAAAGGCGAAATCCTTATCGGTTTTCAAGGTATCCGGCAAGCGATGCTGGAAGGCCGACTCGAAAATGCCTTCGATCAATACCGCCAGCGGCTGATTGGGCAACGGATTTTGCGTGAAATACTCAGGTTTCAATTCAACGACATTGCTCGAAATCCGAACAGGAGCCTTGTATTCCCGCGACAAATCAGAAGAAGCCAGCAAGACGTGCTTGCGCAAATTCCCTTCGACCTCCACCGTGTCCAAGCGCGACGCAAAGTCGAACTTCACCGGATCCAAATTGGTCGTGATGGGATGGCTCGTACCAAGCGGCATAGCGACGGGCGCATAGTACCAGTTAAAGAGCTGCATGTTTTGCTGATTGCCCAAAGGCCCCGCTCCCATGACAATCGGCGCGCATTGCAAATCGATGACCACGTTGCGGTTGAAGCGCACCCCGTATTGAAATAGTTGGTCATAAATACCCAATTCGTTGGTCATGCCCATCGTGAATGAGTTGCGCGCCAAACTGTCCAAATCAATGGCAATCGGATCCACAAGCCACATGAGACGTCCACCGTTCATG
>CALGDB010000044.1 GCA_937884175.1 uncultured Flavobacteriales bacterium | reverse complement strand
TTACATAAACGGCCTCAGGTCTTTGGGCTATCTTTGACTTCCATGAGTCAACGGCATTTCATCATCTACGATTTGGAAGCCACGTGCTGGAGAAGCCGTGCACCGAAACGGGTTGAGGTGATTGAGATTGGCGCCGTTAAGGTGAACGAGTCGCTCGACATCGTAGACGAGTTTTGTCTTTTTGTCAAGCCCACATTGCATCCTCAAATTTCAAAATTTTGCACGCAACTGACCAGCATCAACCAATCCGACGTCGACCGTGCCCCGTTTTTTGAAGAAGCTATTGAAGCGTTCGAGGACTGGATCGACCCCAAGGCAAGCCGCGCAGTGCTGATGAGCTGGGGGGAATTTGACAAGCGGCAGCTCCTAAGCGACGGCGAACTGCACGACATCGACCTGCCTTGGTTGCGCTACCACGCCTGCCTCCAACACCATTACAGCAAATGGAAAGGCAGCAAGAACCAAATTGGACTCAAATCCGCCATGGAAATCGAAGGACTCTCCTACTCCGGTACCCAGCACCGTGCCATTGAAGACGCCCGGAACATGGCCCGGCTGTTTCAAGTCATCGCCAAACCAATGGAGTTAGTCAACCCTGAATGAACCGGCCCATGAGCGCGCTTTCGAACATCCGATTCTTACTGCAACATGCCATCCGCGTGGAACTGCGCAACCGGCACGGCATCGCCGGCCTGCTGGTTTTTGCCGTCGCTGCGGTGTACACGTGCTATCAGGCAACCGGCACCCATGCCGAACAGGAAAGCTGGAATGCCTTGGCATGGGTGGTCTTGCTGTTCGCTGGGTTCAATGCCGTGTCGAAACCCTGGGCCGATGACGATGAAGGGGTGCGGGCGTTTTTGATTCACGCTATCCAGCCTCAACACTGGTTGATTGCCCGTACGCTGTACTACATGGTGCTGCTGGGTACAGTCAGCACCGTCACGTTTGCTGCCTTCATGCTGTTTATGGGCATGGACCACCTGAGCGGGTGGACGGCCGGTCACTACTACGCAGGGGTCATGTTGACGAGCACAGCACTGGCCTCCCTGCTCGCCATGATCCAAGCCTTGGCTTCACGCGCAGGCGGCGGCTTCAGCTTAATTGCCGTGCTCGGCCTGCCCTTGATCATCCCCGTGATTCTCGTTTCCACCCGGTACGGCAGCGATTTGATGCGCGGAATTGCATTCGGAGACACGGCCCATCACTTGCTTTTTTTGGCAACTTTATCTGCTGGGTTTTTCGCCCTTGGGTACATCCTCTTCCCTTACCTTTGGAGGGATTAAACGCGCATGATTCAACGCAGTTGGAAAATCGGGGGAATCGCCCTGCTCGCTTACGTTTTCTGGACCACATTCACGGTGCCATTGGGGCCGGGGTTGCTGGAATTTCGCGATCGAAACGAAGCCGCGTCCACCGACTGGATTACTAAGCGCATTGAGACGTATGAGCTCATTGGCCTCGGCACCCATTGGACGGTGCAGCCAGAAGAACTCCGACTTTTCATTCGCAAAGGCGATCAAATCACGCCGCTGCCTGTCATCGATGTCATTGACGACACCCATGCACATGCCGCGTTGCTTCTACCGGACACCCTTCCGTCAAAGGCCTGGGATGTACTCATTAACCACCCCATCGACGGGACACTTTTCCTTCAAAACGGGCTCTTCGTAGAGGGGTTTGTGGTGGATGAATCAGCACAACTGCCTCGGCCACAATTTGAGGAGCGAAGTGCTGATCTCCCCCACCATTTCCCCTTTCAGCCGCGCATCTTCGAAACGATTCGAAACCTCATGTTGCATGTGCCCATGTGGTTCACCATGTTCCTGCTGATGGGCATTGCTTTTGTCGCCTCAATCCACCAGCTGAGCAAAGGCGCTGATGGCTCGAGCCTGTTCGACTTGCGGGCCGAAGCGAGCGTCCAGGTGGGTATGGTATTTGGCGTGCTCGGGCTTTTGACGGGCAGCCTGTGGGCGCGATACACGTGGGGTGCGTGGTGGGTCGACGACCCGCAACTCAATGGAGCGTTGGTGACCGTATTGGTTTATGCCGGGTATTTGATTTTGCGCGGTTCTGTCGAAGATGAACGACTGAAGGCCCGACTCGCAGCAGTCTACAACCTGTTTGCCTTTGTCATCCTCATGATCTTGCTGATGGTGCTTCCGCGGTTTACGGAGAGCCTGCACCCGGGTAAGGGAGGCAATCCAGGCTTCAATAGCTATGACTTGGACAGTTCGCTCAGGGCCGTGTTCTACCCGGCCGTGCTGGGCTGGATGTTACTGGGCACCTGGATGTACCGCATCCGTTTGCAAGCCACCCGATTGAATCAGAAATTGCATCGCCTTAACGACGAATAATGTTCCACACCCTACTCCAAGTAAACCCCATTGAAGGCTTCTTTTTCGGCAGTGGTAAATCCATGGTCGTCGGGGGTGTTGCCGTGATCATCATCGTAGGCCTGGGCCTGTGGATGTGGCGCATGGAAAAACGCATCCAGCGGTTGGATGACACCGCCACTCGACAGACCAAATCATCCAACGAATCCGCAGAAGCATGAAGCGATCTCACATCCTCAGTCTGTTGTTGGTTGCTGCCTTGATTGGTTCGTTCATTGCGACCTTCACGAGCACCAGTCGCAGCGTCAACTTCGCCGAAGCCACGGCGTTTGCGGGTGAAGAATGTAAGGTCTCTGGCACGCT
>CALGDB010000043.1 GCA_937884175.1 uncultured Flavobacteriales bacterium | reverse complement strand
TGCCAGAATTCTTTCAAGTCTGCTGCCTCGCTGTCCTTGGCGTGTTCAATGCCCATGGAGACAAATCCGCGCTGGTTGTTTGCCTCAGGACGGGCATACTGACGCTTAGTTTCCGCAGGCAGGCCAAAAAACTCCTCGGACTCGCTGTAGAGCCGTGCAATCAATTCGTCGGGAATGCCATGGCCGTGAATCGCCGCGAATCCGATGGTTTCGTAAGCCTCACCGAGTGCTGCGGCGAAGGCTGCTTTTTCCGCTTCGCTGCCGTTGATGAAGTCGCGAATATCGAGGGTGGGGATGCCTGCTAAGAGGCTGGGGTCTGATTGGGCCATACCGAAGAATCCGTTTCGTTGGACATTGAATGTACGAATGTATCGGTAAGTTTTTCCGTCGAAGCAATCCAGTCGCAGTGTTTTTCAACCCATTGACGTGACAAACTCTGTACGGTCTGTGACTCGTTATCATCGCTGAGCAATCGGTCTACGTGCCGTGCCAATCCCTCGGGCGAATTGGCCACGCGCAGCGGTGCAGCTGGGTCCATCTTCGGAAAACCGCTGGCTACGTGCTGGGTTGTGATGCAAGGTAATTCCATCGCCATCGCTTCGAGGATTTTGTTCTGCTGACCCGTTCCAATTCGGAGTGGCGCGACAAACAATGTCGCTCTAGCGTAAGCACTACGGATGTCCTCCATCCAACCGGTGACTTCGACATTCTCACCTGCGAGGGCCCGCACATCGGGAGTCGGGTCGGTACCGGCAATCAGCACCCGTACACCTGGGGTCTTGATGCGGGGAAGGACTTCTTGGACAAGTTGCTTCGCGGCATCTGCGTTTGGCGGATAGCTCATGTTCCCGGAAAACAACACAACCCGATGTTCCCGAGGGTACTCAGGCAAGTTCCTGCGGCTGAAGAAATCCGTGTCGATTCCGTTGGGCACCACTTCAATGAGGTGGTGTTCAGCGTGCTGAATGAGTTTTCGATCGGCTCCGCTGATGATGGTCTTTCCATCAAAATAGTCAAATACGGTGGCTTCGAAGCCTCTGAGTCGGCGGTATTCGATCCGGTACAACCAACGCATGAGCCTCGGAGCCAAACGGGACTGGCGAGCGATGCCTGCGCTCAACGCATCCATGTAATCGATGACCTTGGGTATGTGATGGATGTGCTGGACATAGGTTGCCATGCGCACCAATTGGCAGTAGATGAGGTCCGGCTGAATTTCGTTGACCCACGCATCGAGGCTGCACTGCGCTGCCCGTTGATAGAACCAGTGCACTTGGAATGGCCGAGAACTCAGCGGTGCAAATGCAAGCCGGCTAAAACGCTTAACAGCGCTCATTTGGTGAATTTTGAGACCACTGACGATGCCGGCTAGCGGCGTGGATTCGGCCTGTATGTGCGCTGTATTTCCAGACGTCAAGCAGAACAAATAGACGTCATGGGTTTTGGACAATTCCCTTATCTGGTGGTAAGCACGTAGCTTATCCCCCTTATCAAGTGGCCACGGAAGCCTCGACGTGAGCACAAGAATTTTCACAGGTCAAAGATGCGTTGGATGGAACGGATGAGTGACTGCGTCAGGGCTTGATTGGAAAATTCGGTTTCGATTAAAGTACGTGCTGCTTCGCCCATTTCCTGCGCTTGCCGGGGATTTTTGTGCAAGTCAATGATGCGCTGGGCAAACGAATTGGCATCGTCTGCGATGAAAAAGTGCGTGCCGTGTTTACCGTGAATGCCCTCCATCCCTAAGGAGGTGGAGACCACGGGACGTCCAGCCGCCATGGCTTCAATCGCCTTGATGCGCATGCCGCTCCCGGAGCGCAAGGGGATGACCATGATGCCCGAATCGCAGAGTACATCCCATGCGTCCGATACTTCGCCTAGAACCGTCGTGTTCGTCCGTAGCACATCGAGCTGGTCGTTGAATTTTCGTCCCGCAAGCCTCAATTGTGCTTCCGGAAGCTCGCGCAGCACGTTAGGCCATACTTGATCCAAGAACCACTGAACTCCCTGCACATTAGGATCCCAATCCATGGCACCGATGTGAAAGACGTGATCAATGGGCCCCGGTGCGGCCGGTGGTAACTCGGAATCGTCGAGGCCAAATGGCAAGGTGAACACCGGACTGGTGCACCCCAAAGCCTTGAAGTCTTCGCGGTCCCTCGCCGAGATGGCCGCGATGGCATCAAAATCATGAAGCGCATTCACCTCGAAGGCCTTAAGGCGTTCTGCTAAATGCTGCAGATACATGCGTTTCGTGAATGTTTCCGTTTCAG
>CALGDB010000042.1 GCA_937884175.1 uncultured Flavobacteriales bacterium | reverse complement strand
GTAGCGGTGCAACGCTTGGGTTCGTGGGAGAACGGCGTTTGGTACATTCCGGCCAAGGAAACTGAACCCGCGTGGTTTCAGGTGCCGCTATACCGCTCGGAAGCCAGCGAGGCCCTCGCCCGATTTGATTTTGCCCGAGTTAGCAATGGCGAATCAAGAACGGGTCAGGCATTGGCGGACGGTCGCTTGATTTGGAATGTTGAAACGCAATCAATCGGTGTAGGTGCTGCGGCCTCCTCAGTGGCCCTCGCGCCTGTCGAAACCGCTGCAGAAGTGCGTACCGGCATTTTGGGGTATGCGCGTAACCATCGATCCGGTGAGCGGATGGAACTTGTAAGGCAGGAAAACCGGGTCGTGGCCCAAGGGAACGGCCGAGAAGTGTGGGCGATTGACATCGAATCCGATGCGGCGCCTACAGTGTGGGAAGTTGACCTCTACCGCAACGGAAAGTACCAGGTTGCCATTGGCGCGGGCAAGCGGTTTCATGTCATTGATGTCCTGGGCCGCGAGGTGAAAGGATTTCCAAAGCGTTGGTCCACCGGCTTCTCCGCGTTTGCGGTGTTTGACTATGACAAAAACCGCCAATTCCGCTTCTTGCTTGCAGCGCCGAACGGGGAGGTATTCAATTTCAGAAAGGAAGGCGAACGTACTCCAGGCTGGAAATTCAAGGCGGAATCCGGCCGGCACATCGTGAGTTTATCGCACCTCCGCATCGGGCCGCGCGATTACATTTTCGCGGGGCAGGACGATGGCTCAGTCCGCATCCTGAGCCGGACGGGAGAGGATCGGTTCCGTTCTCCAGTGCGCGTTCCAGTCGGGCAGCGGTTGGCGTTCCGATTGGGCAAAGACCTCGCTTCTTCCACGGTGCTGTACGTGGACAATGAAGGGTGGGTCCAAGAGCGAACGATTGGCTCGGATGAGCCGGTCGGGATGAGCCGGATGACGAGGGGGCTAAGCGTCATTGTGGAGGACCGAACCGGGGATGGGATTGCAGAAGTGGTCGTGACCACTGCTGCCGGTGAAGAACTCTGGGACGCGAGCAATCAGCGCCTCGTGGATTAGTCCTTCAGGATCGAACGGCTGATGACAATCTTCTGGACCTCACTGGTGCCTTCGTAAATCTGGGTGATCTTGGCATCGCGCATCAGGCGCTCGACGTGATATTCTTTCACAAAACCATACCCGCCGTGCACCTGAACCGCTTCGACGGTTTGGGTCATGGCCACCTCTGAAGCATAGAGCTTGGCCATGCTGGAAGCGAGGTCGTAGTCTTCACCGGCATCTTTTAATGCGGCGGCTTTCATCACCATCAAGCGGGCGGCTTCAATCTGCGTTGCCATATCCGCCAGTTTGAATGCGATGGCCTGGTGCTGGTTGATGGTTTTGCCAAATGCCTTCCGCTCTTTGGAGTAGGCCATGGCGAGTTCGTATGCCCCAGAAGCGATGCCTAAGGCTTGGGCTGCGATGCCGATGCGTCCGCCGGCCAAGGTCTTCATGGCAAATTTGAATCCAAACCCGTCTTTACCGATGCGGTTTTCCTTGGGCACTTTTACATCTTGGAACATCAAGGTGTGCGTATCCGACCCTCGGATGCCCATTTTGTCTTCCTTGGCCCCAACGATGAAACCAGGCATGTCCCGCTCTACAATCAAGGCATTGATCCCACGGTGGCCCTTGTCAGCATCCGTTTGTGCGACAACGAGGTAGGTACTGGCGCATCCGCCGTTGGTGATCCAGTTCTTGGTGCCGTTAAGGAGGTAGTGATCGCCGCAATCAATGGCGGTTGTTGCCTGGGATGTGGCATCGGAACCCGCTTCGGGTTCGCTGAGGCAGAACGCTCCAATCTTTTTGCCGGTTGCCAGGGGGCGTAGGTAATTTTCCTTTTGCTCCTCGGTTCCAAAGGCCTGCAATCCATAGCATACAAGAGAGTTGTTGACGCTCATGCAGACGCTTACTGAGGCGTCCACCTTGCTGATTTCCTCCATGGCCAAGACGTAGCTCATGGTGTCCATCCCGCTTCCTCCGTACTTCTCATCCACCATCATGCCCATGAACCCAAGCTGCCCGAGTTCATTGATTTCTTCGGTCGCAAACCGCTGCTCGTTGTCTCGGTCGATGACCGTGGGTTTGAGTACGTTTTGGGCGAAGTCGCGGGCGGCGTCCCGGACGGCGATGTGCTCTTCAGTAAGTTCGAGGTTCATTTCCTTGATGCGTTTGGAGAAATTACTCCATATTGTCACAAAGATAAGACGTCTCCGACCGTTCGATATGGAACTGACAACCACTGAATTGGGTACATACGGGCTGAATCGGCCGTTTCGTGTTTTGGGCACCATGAGCGGAACCTCCATGGATGCACTGGACGTGGTGGAAGCCGAATTCACCTGTGCAGATGGCCGGTGGAGGGGGAGTATCGAGGCACTACATCAGGTGCCATTGGACGCCACTTGGCCTGAGCGATTCGGCGCCCTAGCGCGTGTCGAAGCCGCGGAGTGGTTCGAATGCGAGCGGGATTGGTCACGCTGGTGTGCGGCCCAAATTGCCCGGTGCACGGCCCCCCAGCAGTTTGATGTGATCGCCTTCTCCGGGCAAACCATTTTTCACCAGCCGGCGAACGGATACACCGCCCAATTAGGAAGCGGTGCGGAACTGTACGCTGCATTTGGTGCGCGCGTGCCGGTCGTTAGTGATCTGCGCAGTTTGGATGTAGCCCTCGGCGGACAAGGCGCGCCTCTTGTGCCCGTGGCCGATGCCTTGCTCTTCAGTGAGTATAAAGCATGCTTGAACCTCGGCGGGTTCTCCAACATCAGCTTGGAACGGGACGGACGGCGCTTGGCATGGGATGTGGGGCCTTGCAATTTGGTGTTGAATGCCCTCGCCCAACGTCAGGGTCTCCCTTTCGATTCCTCAGGGCAGTTGGCCGCCTCGGGCGACGTGCTGCCTGAACTGTTCGCGGATTGGATGAACCTGCCGTACCACCATGAAATGGCCCCCAAAAGCCTCGGTGTGGAGTGGCTGCAGCAATCGTTTTGGCCAGTGCTTGAGCAGCACGAGCATAACGGCACGTTGGTGACGGAAGATTTGCTCGCGACGGCAGTAGCCTACATCGCTGCACAGGCGCGCTTGGCTACCAATGGGCGGAAGACCTTGGTGACGGGAGGCGGTGCCTTGAATGAGG
>CALGDB010000041.1 GCA_937884175.1 uncultured Flavobacteriales bacterium | reverse complement strand
GTCTGCTTGATGTCGGTCAATCCGGGATTCGGAGGGCAGAAATTCATCGAACGCACGTACCAGAAAGTCCGCGAATTGCGGGGTATGATAGACGAAGCAGCTGCATCCGCGATGATCGAAATCGACGGGGGCGTCGGGTCTAATAACTGGGCAAAACTTGTCGACGCGGGAGCGGATGTTTTGGTTGCTGGTTCATCAACATTCAATGCACCCGTTCCTGCCGATGCGATTCGCGAGATGAAAGGATTACCCGTAGAGATTTAAGCTTCGATTTCGGCCGTTAAATCCGCATTCAACAACATCGTGCACTTGGGTTCGAGCTCGTCGTACGTGCCATTCATAACCGTGCACTTTCCCTTGAAGTGAACCAACAATGCACATTGTTCGGCCTGCGTGGGATCGTGACTGCACACAGATATCAACATTTCAATTACGTGATCAAAGGTGTTGTGTTCGTCGTTGTACAAAACTAGGTTGAAACCGGCTGTCTCCACCGTTTCCAAAACGGGGTCCACAGCCACCTCTTCCAAGGTGCTGGAATGCACAGCGCTGAATGTTTGTGTCATGGAAATACGATCCTGTGGCTTCATTATTGACAAAAATAGACCAATGTGAGTAGGTTGTCGGTTTTTGGAGAACAAACATCACGACGAAGGGTTCTAATATCATGAGTAAAGCGAAGGTTTTGTATATTACTCCCTCCAGTGCAATTACTAGGCATGGTGTTTCCCAAGCACTAACGGACTTGGGTTATGAAGTGAGCAACGCGTCAACACCGGAAGAAACAGTGCTGACGGCAATGGAATTAGACCCGCAAGTCATTATTTGGCCAGATGCCTTAAATAATGAAAGCGCGTGGAGTCGGGTAAAGAACATTCTTGAAGCTAAAAATCCCTTGATTTCATTGTCGAATGATTTTAATGCGGCAGCATTGGAGGACAAAGCAGTAGCAGTGCAAACAAACGAGACCCCTCGAGCAGTCAATGTACCGCTAGCGACAATGAATGCGTTAGTCGAGCAGTTAGAACAAATTGGTACGCACGGAACGGGTAATCACCAATTTTACACGAAAGTAGGCAACAAACTGCGCAGGATTGAATTGGATGAAATTCGCTACATCCAAGTAGAAGGCAAATACAGCGCCATTCAACTCGAGTCGAGGCAGTACCATGTAAAAGCGTCGTTGAAAGACCTCTTAGTCATCCTCGCGTCCGATGAATTTGTTCGCGTAAGCCGAAACTTCGTGGTAAACTTGAAGCACATCGACCACATTGACATTTACCAAAGTACGGTTCATATTTCTGGAGAGGATGTTCCTGTGAGCCGAACGTATAAAGATAATTTGATGAAAAACGTTCGACTTCTTTGAGTCGGATCTGTGCCAATCCCAAGGTTGGAGAGTTACCTTTGCACCATGTCCAATACGTCCATGGAAAGCGAGGATTCAACGCGCTCACTGAACTTTATCGAACAAAAGATTGAAGCAGACATTGCCGCTGGTAAACACAGTGGTCAAGTCCACACACGTTTTCCACCGGAACCCAACGGCTACTTGCACATCGGTCATGCCAAGGCCATCTGTGTGAGTTTTGGGCTTGCTCAGAAATACGGCGGCAAGACCAACTTGCGTTTCGACGATACCAATCCGGAAAAAGAAAGCGTCGAATACGTCAACGCTATCCGAGAAGATATTGCGTGGTTAGGGTTCGAATGGAATGGTGGGGAGTTCTATACCAGCGATTATTTCCAGCAGCTCTTCGATTTCGCCTGTAAATTGATTGGGAAAGGCTTGGCTTACGTCGATGACCAAAGTGCCGAACAAATCGCATCGCAAAAAGGAGCACCTGGCACTCCGGGCACCAACAGCCCTTTCCGGGAGCGAACGCCAGAGGAAAACCTCCGCTTGTTCGAAGAAATGAAGGCAGGTCAATGCCAAGAGGGAGAACGCGTTCTGCGCGCCAAGATTGATATGGGCCATGACAATATGCTTCTGCGTGACCCGGTAATTTATCGAGTGAAGTTTGTCGAGCACCACCGAACGGGAAATGATTGGGTAATCTACCCGATGTATGATTTCGCGCATGGCCAATCGGATTCCATTGAACGCATTTCGCACAGCTTGTGTTCGTTGGAGTTTGAAAACCATCGTCCCCTATACAACTGGTTCATTCGAGCATTGGATATCTACCCCAGTGAACAGACGGAATTTGCCCGGCTCAATTTGAATTACACCATCATGTCGAAGCGCAAGTTGCTGCGTCTAGTGGAGGAAGGGGTAGTAGACGGCTGGGATGACCCCCGCATGCCGACTATTTCCGGATTAAGAAGGCGCGGGTATACTCCGGAGAGTATTCGGTTATTCGCAGACCGCATAGGTGTCGCAAAGCGCAACAATACCATCGATGTGAGTTTGTTGGAATGGTCGCTGAGGGACGATTTGAACCGTCGCGCACCACGTGTCATGGCGGTGTTGAATCCCATTCGCCTTGTTGTGTTGAATTACCCCGAAGGCCAAACGGAGATGCTGATAACCGTTAACAATCCAGAGGATGAGGCGGCGGGTACGCGAGAGATTCCTTTCGGGCGGGTGCTATGGATCGAAGCCGATGATTTCAGAGTGGACGTCAACAAGAAGTGGTTCCGGTTGGCTCCCGGACGAATGGTGCGCTTGAAATCCGCTTATATCGTTGAGTACGTAGACCACATCGAGGATGAACACGGCAACGTGACAGAAGTACATGTGAATTACATTCCGAACAGCCGCAGTGGCCAAGACACGTCAGGTGTAAAACCGAAGGGCACGCTCCACTGGGTTGCCGCGGATCAAGCTGAAGAAGCGGAGGTGCGGTTGTATGATCGATTGTTCCGAGAGGCTTCGCCAGAAGCCGATGGGGATTTCATGGATGCCTTGAATCCCAACAGCTTGAAAATTCTCAAAGGGTGCAAGGTGGAGCCCTCCTTGTCCACTGCCGAGGTGGGGACTATCTTCCAATTCACGCGATTGGGCTATTTCAACTTGGATTCGAAATACAGCACCCCAGGATCACCCGTATTCAACCGAGCTGTGACGCTGAAGGACGGCTGGAAAGGGTAGGTGGCCCTGTTATTTTGGTGAGAGGCCCATTTTGGCCGCCAATTCGAGCATGAGTTCTTTAGCTGGTCCCGGTTCATTGGGAATCTCGCCGTCCAGAATGGCTTCTTTGATGGCGTTTTTCAAGTCGCCAATAGGCTTGCTCGGTGGAATACCAAACGTTTCCATGATTTCTTCACCGGAGATGGGCGGTTGGAAATTGCGTAAGTGATCTTTCTCCTCGACGTCTTTCAATTTTTGCACCACGATATCGTAGTTGGCGAGGTAACGCTTGACGCGAACTTCGTTTTTGGAGGTGATGTCCGCGCGGCACAGGATCATCAGGGCGTCAATGTCATCGCCTGCATCGAATAACAGTCGGCGTACTGCGCTGTCGGTGATTTGATTTTTGGTGAGCGCAATGGGCCGCAGGTGCAGCAGCACAAGCTTTTGGACAAATTTCATTTTGTGGTCCAAAGGCAGCTTCATGCGCTTGAAGATTTTGGGCACCATGCGAGCCCCCTTATCCTCGTGTCCGTGAAACGTCCAGCCGTGGTTACGTTGAAAGCGTTTAGTGGCAGGCTTCGCAATGTCATGAAGGATGGCCGCCCAACGCAACCAAAGGTCGTTGGAGACTTTCGCAACGTTGTCTAATACTTCTAGGGTGTGGTAGAAGTTGTCTTTGTGCCCGACTCCGTCGTGCCATTCCACGCCTTTGAGTGCCTCCATCTCGGGGAAGATGATGCCCAGCAATCCGCACTTGTCGAGCAACTTGAATCCAATCGAAGGCCGTGGGCTCAGGATGATCTTGT
>CALGDB010000040.1 GCA_937884175.1 uncultured Flavobacteriales bacterium | reverse complement strand
ATGCCGTCACCGCCACATACGCCGCACTCATCCAATTCCAAGCAAGAGCCGTCGTCGTCCGTAGCATCGGCGTTGTAGTTACAAGCAGAAGCGTCCGTACAGCCCAACACGGGGTCGGTGCCATCGCCACCTTCGCCATCTTCGAAAAACGTACCAGTGCCATCAAAAGAGAATGTCTTCCTGATATCCGTCGAACCATCACCGTTCTCGAAAATTTGGAAATTCATTTCTCCGAAGAATGTACCCGCAGTCGTGAATTGCATTACCAAAACAGCGCCGTCGTCGTTCGGCAAGCCATTGGGTGTACCATTCAAGACGTACCAAGCGCCGCCAGTTTGGGTGTTAATCTCGATGTTCTGTCCATCAATTTCCGATCCCGATTGGAAGCAAGCGACAAAAGGTTGAGAGGAATCTTCGACTGTGCTAATCGCAACCTCATCACCGGTATTCTGGCTGTCAATTCCAATGGTAATCCAGCTATCTGCTTCCAACGTTGGAAAGAATGCGAAAAACGCGGGGTTGATTCCCGAGGCTACAGTGGAGCCAAACGGATCATTGTAAAATCCGTCTGAAGTGGAAAACGACATGGGGTCGCCCTCATTACCGTAGGTGGAGCTCAAAAAGTCGTCTGAATTGATCATGTTAACGTACACGCGGTAGGTCGTCTGACCTGGTACGATGTCAGTCGCATGCTCCGAAATTGTCAGTGAATACTGACCAAAAGTGAGTCCGGACATCAAAAATCCGGCGCAAAGCAGTAGGATACGGCTCATTTTCGTGATGGTTTATGGCATCGTAAATATAGCGAATTTTCGTGCACTTATCGATATTCACTCTGATTATCTCGATCAAATCTGTTTTTTAGCCGCTTAAAAACATTGTAATTCAAGCGGATTTATCATTCTAAACGCCGGATAAAAAGCACAAAAAAAGGAGCATTTGACTCCCTTTTTTTGATGTTGTACGGACTTGATTAATAGTCGTCTAAATCGTCAAGCCAATCCGTGTTTTTCAGCTTGGTCTTCTTCATTTTTGAAGGCTTCGGACCGTCAGCATAAATGTCGCGTTGGCCCTTGGGCTTGCTGCCTTTTTTCGAACTGGACTTTTTGCGGAAATCTCGCTGGGGCGCTTCCGTAGGTCCCGAGGGTCCAGGCTGGCGACTGAATTCCGTGCCATCCGAACCCCGAGGAGAACGGGGACGACCGCTCGGTGATTCCGGACCTGAGTCTCGGCTCGGCCTGTGCTCACCTCCCGGCGCACGCGGTCGTTCCTCTGCCTCCTTTACCACCATCCGAAACCCCATGAGTTCCGCCCCATTCATTTCATCAATGGCGGCCCTTCCAGCAGCCTCATCTCGCATTTGTACAAACCCAAAACATTTCGACTGACCGGTATCCCGATCTGTGATGACTCGCGCATAAGCGACTTCACCAAAGGAAGAAAACGCCTCAACCAAATGCTCATCCTGAACATCACGGTTCAACTTGGCAACGAAGAGTTTCATTTATAAGAGAGAGTGGTAAAGAAAGGTGGGATTGGTCCACACAGGCTTGGTATGTCTTTTGAACACACACAAACATAGTTCATATTCGAAAATCACCGTTCATCATGCGCCCGAGTTGTCCCAAAGTTGAACGCTCCCCTTTCGAATTTCCACCAGCGGCTGGCGCATTGGCCAGGATTCGATTGGCCAAGCGGCTGAAAGGCAGGGATTGCAACCACACCGTTCCGGTGCCGCGCAATGTTGCCAGGAACAAACCTTCGCCTCCAAAGAACATCGACTTCAATCCACCAGCTGCTTCCACGGAATAGTCAATATGTCCTGCGTAAGCCACAATGCACCCGGTGTCGATCCGCAGGCTTTCGTTGTTCAGTTGCTTTTGCACAATGGTCCCGCCGGCATGCAAGAAGGCCATTCCATCCCCCCTGAGTCGCTGAAGAATGAACCCTTCTCCCCCGAAGAAACCCGCTCCCAAACGCTTGTTGAGCGCAATAGAAACTTCTGTACCACGTGCCGCGCAGAGAAAAGCATCCTTCTGACAGATGACCTCACCGCCCAACTCTGCCAGCTGGATGGGCATGATTTTGCCCGGATACGGCGAAGCAAAAGCCACGCGGCCCTTGCCGATTCCATCATTCGTAAAATGAGTCATGAACAAGGACTCGCCTGTCAGGATGCGTTTGCCAGCGCCCAAGAGCGAACCAAAAAATCCAGAAGCCACGGCGGAACCATCCCCCATGCGCGCCTCGAAGCGGATGCCCTTCTCCATCCAATTCATGGCTCCAGCTTCCGCGACCACGGTTTCTCCGGGATCCAATTCGATTTCGACAGTTTGCATGTCATCACCATAAATCTGAAAGTCAATCTCGTCGCTCACATTGCTCATGTTTCCGGTATTTTTGGGGAAAATAACCGCTGTTTCATGATTCACCAACCCGCAGTTCCTTCAATCCATTGCACGGCATCCGTTGCTTCGGCAATGTTCGCCTCGCTCCTTTTCACCAATTGCCAAACTCCTTCCTCCCAGATGCAATGCACCATGGACTACCCTCAGACCCGCACCGAAAACGTGAAAGACACCCTGTGGGGCATTGAGGTCTCGGACCCGTATCGGTGGTTGGAAGACGACCGCTCCGAAGAAACTATGGCTTGGGTGGATGAACAAATCGAATGCACCCAAGGCTACTTGAACAGCTTGGAATGGCGCCAACCGCTGCGCGATCGTTTTGAAACGCTCTTTAATTATGAAAAAATCGGGATGCCGCGGAAAATTGGCGACCGGTACTTCCTGTCGAAAAATGATGGACTACAAAACCAAAGCGTTTGGTACGTGCGCGAAACACTGTACGGCGAAGACAAGCTTTTTCTCGACCCGAATGCATTGAGCGAGGACGGTACCGTTACCGCATCCCTGGGAAGCGCGAGTGACGACAACCGCTACATCGCCGTGATTCAAAACGAAGCGGGCTCCGACTGGCAGGAAATTCATGTGTATGACTTGGCCACGGGTACGCCCCAAGGGGATGTCCTGCGCTGGGTAAAATTCTCCGGCACGAGCTGGGTGGGCAACGGGTTTTACTACAGCCGCTATCCGGCACCGGAGGGCAGTGAACTGAGTGCCGAGAACACCTTCCACAGCGTATACTACCACGAAGTTGGGACGGACCAGTCCGAGGATCGCCTAGTCTACCGCAATGAGAACGAACCCAACCGGTACCACTTCGCCTACGCCACCGAAGACAAGAAATACCTCATCCTCAACTCCTCCACCGGCACCGATGGAAATAGCTTGAACTTTTTGGATCTGAGCAACTCCAACGCCACCTGGCAATCGTTGATCCCCGGGTTCAACACCCGCAGCTCCGTGATTGACCACCACAAAGGGCGATTCCTCGTGGTGACTGATACCGACGCCCCTAAGTATCGATTGGCTGGAATTTCCGCGTCGAACACCTCCGATTGGGTGGATGTAATCCCTGCCTCTGAGCACCTGCTTGAAGGCGTACGCAGCACCGGTGGCCAACTCTTCGCGACCTACCTAAAGAATGCCTGTAACGCCGTTGTCCGGATGGACATGGACGGCTCGAATCCTCGCGAAATAGCACTGCCCAATGCCGCAGGAACAGCCGGTGGATTTGGAGGCAAAATCGACGCGACGGAAACGTTTTACGCCTTCACGTCATTTACCTACCCCACATCCATTTACCGCTACGATATGGCCACGGGGGAAAGTACGCTGTTTGCTGCACCTGAAGTTGATTTTAACCCTGAAGACTTCGAATCCAAGCAGGTCTGGTACGAATCCAAGGACGGCACCCCGGTTCCGATGTTCATTGTCCACAAAAAAGGACTCGCACTCGACGGCAACCGACCAACATACCTTTATGCGTATGGCGGTTTTAACATCAGCTTGACCCCGAGTTTCAGCTCTTCCTTACTCCTGCTCTTGGAAAACGACGGCGTTTATGCCATGCCCAACCTGCGTGGCGGAGGTGAATTTGGGGAAGAATGGCACGAAGCGGGCATGTTGCTCAAGAAGCAAAACGTTTTTGATGACTTCATCGCAGCAGGCGAATACCTCATCGAACAAGGCTACACCCAATCGAGTCGTCTGGCCATCGCCGGGGGATCAAACGGCGGTTTGTTGGTCGGTGCAACCATGGCCCAGCGACCCGACCTCGCTGGCGTGGCGTTCCCCGCTGTTGGCGTGATGGACATGCTGCGCTACCACCGATTCACCATCGGCTGGGGATGGATCCCGGAGTATGGATGTGCGGATAGCTCCAAGGCGGACTTCGATAACCTCGCAGGGTACAGCCCGTACCACAACCTCGCCCCTGAAACGGCCTATCCCGCTACCATGGTGACGACGGCGGACCACGACGACCGTGTCGTTCCCGCGCATAGCTTCAAATTCGCCGCACGTCTGCAGGCCTGTCAAGCAGGCAATCGACCGGCGCTCATTCGCATTGAGAAAAATGCCGGTCACGGCGCTGGTAAGCCCACATCCAAAATCTTGGACGAGCAAGCCGATAAATGGGCGTTTATGCTCGACGCCATGAACGTGCCCCTCCCCACTCCGTGAACTCCAACCCGACACCGGTGCACATCGAGTTCGAAGACGAGCACCTCCTCGTTGCTTGGAAACCCCACGGTATATTGACTTCGGGCAACAGCGGAAGCACATTTGTCCGAACCCTGAACCGCACGCGTACCGACCTGTCCGTAGGCAGTGTTTTTCCGTGCCACCGCCTCGACTTTGGCACGAGCGGTTGGGTGATTTTTGGCAAGACCAAGCAAGCCACACGAGCGGTGGGGTTGCTCTTCGAACAGCGCCGCGTGGCCAAGCGGTATGTCGCCTTGGTGCTAGGGAAGGTTCCGCAATCGATGGCCACGATGTGGCCATTGGATGAAAAAGCCGCTTGCACCCGGGTCGAACGGCTCGCTGTGGGAACGATGGCGGGTGCCGGGTCAGTGAGTTTGGTCCGTGCTGAGCCCGTCACTGGGCGGACCCATCAGATCCGGCGTCACCTGTTTGGCGCAGGGCACGGAATTGTGGGGGATGACCGGTACTGCCTCCCAGGAGAACGATACACAGGAAGTGGGCTTTTTCTCTGTGCCTATGGCTTGGCCTTTGAGCACCCCTTGAATGCCCATATTCAAATCAAGCTTGAAGCCAAACCGTCCAAAAAATTCAGAAAGGTGCCCTTTGTACACCAATCCGAATTCGTCCAACGCTTCCGCCTATCTTCGCACGAATGATTGCGCGCTTCCTCCGCTCCAGTTACCGCATTCCCGGGTTCCTCTTTTTAAGTTTGGCCTACACCCTTAAGCTGGGGATCGTGCACATCATTCATGGTGCCGATCGCCATCGCATTCATCGCATCCTTATTGAATTCATCCACCGCGTGTACGCGCTCATGGGCATCCGGGTATTTGTGCATGGAGAACTGCCCGAGGAACCATCCATTCTCATGGGCAACCACCGCAGCTACGTCGATGCCGTGATGATTCCGGCCAAGACGCCCGTGGTATTCGTGGGACGCGTTGAAAGCAAATCGTGGCCCATCATCGGCTGGGGTGCGACGCTGTTGGGAACCATTTGGGTCAACCGCAAAAGCAAAGAAAGCCGGAAGGAAACCCGCGAGTCCGTGAAGCAACGGTTGCAGGACGGTTTTGGCATTGTGATTTTCCCGGAAGGGACCACCCACATGGGCCCGGATGTGTTGGAATACCGCCCCTCGATGTTCTACATCAGCGCCGAAGGAGGTTTTCCTGTGACGCCCATTGCCATCGAATACAAAGACCCCAACATCGCATGGGTCGGCCAGTCCATGTTTGTACCCCACGCGTGGAAGCAGTTTGGAGCCAAGCACATCGATGTCAAGGTGTCCTATGGCCCCACTTACTGCCTGCCAGATGGGGGTGAAATGCTGGAAAAAATCCGAGCATGGACGGAAAAAGAAGCACTGCGCTTGCGCCGAGAATGGGATGAACAGATAGCGGAAGAGCACAACGGATGAACACCCTGAAATCCATTTACCGTTTTCTATCCAAGCGGTGGCAGACACTGCACCTCGATTACCGCGTGGATTTTACACCGCGTTCGCGTCCGGAGTCCGGTAATGGATTGGTCGAGATCCAAGACATCTTGGAGCAGCAACGAGCGAACATTGCCGGCGAAGTTGATCGCATTCTTCATTACACCGAGCAGTTGCATGCCATTCGCAAGCGCTCCGAAGAGTCCAATCCGCTGCTTCCCGCCTGGAACAACAACTTCCTGCCCGGCTTGGATATGGCGGCGTTGTACATGTTCATCGCCGAGCGGAGGCCGAAAAAATACATGGAAGTCGGCTCAGGCAATTCCACGTTGGTCGCAGCTGCAGCCAGAAACCAATGCAGCACCGATACCGAGATCATCAGCATTGACCCCTATCCACGTGCGGACATCGATCAGGTATCCCAGCGGATTGTTCGCAGGCCGTTTGAGCAGGTGGGGACCGAATGGGCAGACGAACTCGATTCCGGCGATGTGCTATTCATTGACAACAGCCACCGCACCTTGCCCAATTCAGATGCAACGGTGTTCTTCTTGGAATGGCTTCCACGCCTCAAAGAAGGGGTCATCGTGCAGGTGCACGATGTCTACTTGCCATGGGACTACCCGCAAGACATGTGCGAACGCGGCTATTCCGAGCAATACGTGCTCGCAGCCATGGTCATGAGCAACCCCGATCGTTACCGCCCCATTTTCCCCGCATTTTGGGTCGCGCAACAGCCGGAGATGAAGGCGGCCTTGGCCCCACTTTGGGACAACAAAAACCTCCACGGCGTCGAGCGCCATGGAGGTTCTTTTTGGTTCGAGATTGGACCTCGCGTTGGGTAGGTCGCAAAGAGTGATTTACCGCTGAATCACCACCGGCGCAGTTGCCAGCGTGCCACCTTCAAGGCTGATGCGCAATGTGTAGAAGCCGGTAGCCAAGTCTTGAACATCCATGTTCATCCGAACATCGACGGCTGGCCACGTCCGGACCACTTGGCCTCGGATGTCAACCAATTCTAACCACTCGAGTCTGAAGGCTGCATCCTGCGTCGAAAGAATGAGGACATCCTGAACCGGATTGGGGTACAACGCTATGCCCATCATTTCCAATTCGCTAATGGAATTGACCAAGAGGTCCACCTCGATTACGACGTCGCCACTGCAACCCGTCGTGTCAGTCTCGGTGACAGTCACCAAGCCGTTGCCAGTTGATGACCACATGACATCCACGCTCAGCAAGCCCGCACCACTAGATTCCCCTTGAATGGAACCGCCCGTGACGGCCCAGTCGTAGGTGTATTCCGCATTTCCGTCGTAGGAGTAAGTTTCGGTGGTCATGTCCGTCGCGGTTTGCGCACCTGCAATCGCACCTTGCGCTACATAAAAACACGAGGCATCATCCACGTTGGCCTCGGAATTGAAATTGCAAGCAGTTTCATCCATGCAGCCCCCAATCGCAGGGACCCCTGCACATTCGCAATCGGAAGTGTACGCATCGAACAGAGTTTCTTCATCACCATCATCACAAGCATCGCCAACAAAAAAGCAGCTCTCGTCGTCAACATTGGCTTCTGGACTGAAGTTACACGCAGCTTCATTAATACAACCGTACACCGCGGCAACTCCAATACAATCACATTCTGCACTGTATTCGTCTAGTATTGTTTGCTCATTACCATCATCGCAGGCATCACCGACAAAATAGCAACTACCATCATTCACCGTAGCCTCATCATCAAAGTTACACGCTGAGCTATCCACGCAGCCTGGCTCAAATGGCAAACAGAAATCGTGCGAGATACCATCGCCATAATCCGGATCGCCCATCGCTACAATGATCGCACCTTCGGCTGTGGTGAACACATAATCTCCATCCACATCACACGAGCCCCATTGGCTACCAAACATGCCGTCTCCGTATTCGTCAGTAATGGTCAGGACATGGCACCCGTTAACCAAACACCCCTCCCAGACCTCTTCTGCCTCGTCCGTTTCATAAGTCTCCGGAGCCACACCGGCCAACTCATCTCCGCTTTCGCTAACGATGGTCCACCCCACTTCCTCGGGCCAGCAATCCGTCGTAATCGTGAGCACCACATCCGTGCAAGGGTATTCACACCCGCCGTTGTCGATGGTCGCATTTTCGTCATAATTCAAAGCATCGGGATCCGTACAACCCGGAACCAGCGCGCTGCAATCCGGCGTGCTAAATGCGATGGTATCGCTCACCAAGGTATCGAGCGAAAAGAACACATCGTACATGGTATTGGGCATCAGACCGGCCAAAATCAAGGCCGAGCTGTTGCTCAAATCTTCCCCTAATAATTCGGTAAGTTC
Source organism: uncultured Flavobacteriales bacterium (assembly GCA_937884175.1). Taxonomy (GTDB): domain Bacteria; phylum Bacteroidota; class Bacteroidia; order Flavobacteriales_D; family Sanyastnellaceae; genus UA16. The sequence continues at coordinate 4,877 of CALGDB010000040.1, read as the reverse complement.
ACATGTCCAGTCTTCCGCAGCCGAATCTTTGTAGCACACTATGTCCGCGGCACAGAGGAAATTCGAAAACGAAGCGTCCAAGGTGGCTATGGTCAGTACCGTATCGGCCTCCGTGTCGTACACGCATTCGGCGGTCGCACTGAAGGACTCGATAGAGCAGTCCACCGGGCCACATCCAGCCATCGCTAAGTTGACCGAGTTCGCCACATTTAGGCGCCCTCCGGTGGCCACTTCTGTGAGTAAATTGGGCACCAAGTCTACACCATCGTAGATGTAGCCAAGCACTAAATCGGCTGCGCCCTGTGGGTTGGCAATGGCCAACTCCGCAAGGTTAGGACATGGCACACTGTAGACAAGCGCAATGGCACCGGCGACACAAGGGCTCGCAAACGAGGTGCCGCTGGTGTTTCCGTAGTTACTCGCTCCACTAGGCAGGTACACTTGCTCTCCGGGAGCGCCCAAGTCGATGCTCTCCACGCCGTAACCACTGAAGGTCCGAACGTCGTTGTCGTTGGTCGCTGTCACCGACACCATGTAGTCGGATGAACAACCGGTGGGCATGTCCCCTACGTTGTCGATGTTCCAGGCTTGGTTTGCCGTAGCTCCGCAGTTCAAGATGCCCGAAATTCCGAGTTCATCGTAATAAGCACACCACGCCGGGTAGTTGGCGGGATTGGCTTGGTCGATGCCCCATGAGGCATTGGTGGCTACAACGAATGCCCCTTCGGTTCCTCCGGTCGCGTTGAACTGGTCACGCAACGTCTTGGGGTATTCATAGGCCGCAATCACATTGCTCTCCGAGAGTCCACCCGCCATGTCCACCTGCATGATGTCCACGTCCCAATTGACACCGGCTCCGCCGGAGCCGTTGTTGCCGGTAGCGCCGATCATGCCGCTGACGGAGGTCCCGTGTCCACCGCCTGCAATGTTGTCGTTGTTGCTGCCCACGTTCCACCCGTTGTAGTCGTCCACATAGCCGTTGTTGTCATCGTCGATGCCGTTGTCGGGCACTTCACCGGGGTTGGTCCAGTGGTTGTCGATGAGGTCGGGGTGGCTGTAATTAGAGCCGCCGCCTTCGAGGACGGCCACGACGATGCGCGCACCGTTGCCTGCCACTCCGCCGGTTGTCACGTCCCAGGCAAGGTCCGAATCGATGTCGTGATCACCGGATTCAACGTGATGCCATTGCTGGCCAAAATTGGGATCGTTCGGCACCGTTTCCCGCTCGGAAACCACGTGATTCAACTGCGCCGCTCGGACGTGGCGGTGGGATTTGAATTTACTCAAAGCGTCAGCCCATTCCGATCCGCCCACGTGCAGCAAGTAAATGTTCGTTGAGGGCGACGGAACGCTGAGGACTTGAAAATCAACGTCTTCGGCCAATTCCGTCAGCACCTTGTTCGGCTGCACATCTTTGGCTAACATGATCAAGATTTCATGTTCGATGAAAGGAGTTTCGTCGGTCGCAATTTGACCAAAAAGAGAAGCAGTAAAGCACAGCACCGCAAGGAGCAGCGCAAATTGAGGTTTGAACACCATGGTTTCAAAATTTCTGAGGTCCTTCAAAGGTATTACCAAGAAGGTGAATTTGATGGACCAAATTGCAACTTCCACTCCGCTTTATGCGTAGGAGCACCAAAGAAAAGTGCAACATGTGTTCAATTACTGCCATCCTCAATGCTGACGCTCCTGCAGATGAGCTCCGAGCAACAGCCCTCGCCATTTCGAAGCGGCAACGGCACCGAGGACCCGATTGGTCCGGAGTGTTTCAGCGCAAACGCGCGATTCTGGCCCATGAACGACTAGCCATTGTGGATGTCACGAGCGGCGCCCAGCCCCTGCTGGATCCGGAAACGGGAACGGCGCTTGCGGTGAACGGCGAGATCTACAACCACAAGAAACTTCGGGCGCAAACGACGTCATTTCCGTACCAGACCGGCAGCGATTGTGAGGTTATCCTCAGCTTGTACCGCGCGCACGGTCGCAATCTCTCGCACCACTTGGAAGGAATGTTCGCCTTTGTGCTGTACGATGTCGAAAATGATGCGTGGCTGATTGGCCGTGACCCCATTGGGATCATTCCGCTGTACTACGGCCACACCGCCGATGGCGCTCTGGTTGTCGCATCAGAAATGAAAGGCATCGAACCCTTGTGCGAGGATGTGAGTGAATTCCCTCCCGGTCATGTGTGGTCGTCGGAGGATGCCGCCCCCATGCGGTATTACGACGAAACGTGGATGGATTGGGAGAAAGCTCCTAAGCAGGCTTACATAAAGGAAGAATTGCGCGCCGCACTCGAACAGAGCGTCAAATCGCATTTGATGGGCGATGTGCCATACGGTCTCCTCATCAGTGGTGGACTCGACTCTTCCGTCATTGCAGCGGTTGCCAAGAACTTCTCGCAAAAGCGCGTGGACGATGAGGACAATTCCGAAGCATGGTGGCCCCAGGTGCACAGCTTTAGCATTGGCCTCGAGGGAAGCCCCGATGTCGCCGCGGCGCAAAAAGTGGCGGACCACATTGGCACCATTCACCACCCGCTTGTGTTTACCATTCAAGAAGGCCTCGACGCCCTCGAAGATGTCATCAAACACATTGAGACCTATGACGTGACCACCATCCGGGCCTCCACGCCCATGTACTTGATGGCACGCCAGATTAAAGCCATGGGCATCAAGATGGTCCTCAGTGGCGAAGGTGCAGACGAACTATTTGGCGGATACCTCTATTTCCACATGGCTCCTGACGCGAAGGAGTTTCACGAGGAATCGGTACGCAAGGTTTTGGCATTGAACAAATACGATTGCTCCCGAGCGAACAAATCCATGATGGCCTGGGGTATTGAAACGCGTGTGCCGTTCCTGCACAAGCCATTTGTCAACTACGCCATGAACCTCGACCCAGCTGCGAAAATGGGCGGCAACGGCAAAATCGAGAAGCACATCATCCGCGAATCGTTCGAGGGCCTCATTCCCGATGAAGTCCTATGGCGTCAGAAGGAGCAGTTCTCTGACGGTGTTGGTTACGGCTGGATCGATGGATTGAAAGACCACGCCGAGCGTTTGGTGAGCGACGAAGAGATGGAACGCGCATCGGTACGTTTTCCCATCAATCCTCCGGCAACGAAAGAAGGGTACTTCTACCGCACCATTTTTGAAAAGCACTTTCCGACGGCTGCCGCGGCGAATTCCGTTCCGGGCGGCAAATCTGTAGCCTGCTCAACAGAGAAGGCACTGGAATGGAATGACAGCCTCAAAAATGTGGTCGACCCTTCGGGGCGCGCAGTCACCAATGTGCACAACTCCGGCTATTCAGCAGAAGCGGATTCCTGAGCCTTCGCAAGGCGCTTTTGGTATCGCGATTGGACCAAATCCACCGCAATGAGCACGGAGACAGCAAAATAGAAGGTGGTCTTGTTGAGGGCATGCACTTCCCCTCCAAACAAGGTCAAGTGGGCCAGGTGCCCACCTTCAGAAAGCAGCATCACTCCGACCAGCAACAGAATGAACAAACCGAGCACCTCGTAGGCTCGGTTTTTCTTCAGGAACGCTGCCACACTATTGGCGAGCAGCAACATAATTACGCCGCTCAGCAGGATACTCACAACCATGACCGACATGTTGTCGGTCAGCGCGATGGCCGTCAAAACGCTATCGAAAGAAAACACAGCATTCATCAGGACCATGGCGAGGATGGCAGCACGGGCAGATTTCGGCGTCACTTGGGCCTTGTGGGAGCCCAGATTGCCGGCGAGCATGTGCCAAACTTCTTTCACTGCGGTGTACACAATGAACCCGCCACCGACCATGGCGATGACGCTGTGGCCGTTGAAAGACGCTTCAATCACCCCCTCCCAATGAACGGTTGCGAAGGGCAGCTGAAACCACTGGATGAGTTGCACGAGCAACAGCAACAGCGCTACCCGCATTACGACAGCTCCAAATATCCCAATACGCTGAACTCGATATTGTTGAGACGAATCAACTCGACCAGATTCGATGGCGATATACAGCAAATTATCAATGCCCAATACCGCCTCGAGGGCCACCAACATGATGAGGCTAATCAACCAATCCATCGTATCCTTTAGTGTTCATGAATGAAGTCCTCCTGAGGGAACCGAAACCGTTCGTTGTAGATGCCGCCTTCCGCGCGTTTCCCCATCGAGATGGCCATGGTGATGCCAGCGCGGCGCGGCAAGCCGAGCAATTGTTTGACACGTCTGGAATCCAGCCCTTCCATGGGGCATGAATCGTACCCCTCGGCCCGCGCAGCCAACATGAAGGTCTGGCACGCCAAGGCGGTCGTCTTGTGGGCCCAAACGTCCATGTGCGCCAGGCTGATGGGCTCGCGTGGGGTCGGCTGGTTCCAACCTCGTACGGTGAACCAGATCCACTTGAACGGACGGAACACTCCGAAGGGCCCTTGGTTGTATACGATTTTGGTGATTTTTTCGAAGTATTGAAAGGCTTTTTCCGGGGTCTTGGGATTGGAACGCAGGTGGGCAATCATCCGGTTGTTGTTGCGGCGCCATAAGTCTGGACGCGCAACGAACACCAATAACTCCTGCGCCGTTGTCGCTGCAGGTTGCCCCAAGCAGTATTTGGCCAGTTCCGCCTTCTTTTCGGCGGAGCGCACCCAGTGGATTTCCCACACCTGAAGATTGGAGGAATTGGGGGCTTTCAAGGCCGCATCCATGGCCCGCCGTACCGCATCCTCGGGCACGGGTTCATCCGCATATATCCGTACGCTCCTTCGTGAATCAACCACAACATAAAACGACTCTGCATCGGTAGCTGGCGCCTCCATGACTTGCCGTTTAGACGCCTTGGCCGCGGAAGAGTCGAAAACCTTGACTTTAACCATACCACAAACTT
>CALGDB010000039.1 GCA_937884175.1 uncultured Flavobacteriales bacterium | reverse complement strand
ATGCAGAATGTAAATTAGAAGACGTACTCGAGCGCTCCCCCAGCGAACAAGCGATTCCCTACCAAGAAATCCCCGGCGCACCCTATGCGCACCTACCCATTGCGGACCAGCATGCCATGAAGGAACAGACGGCACTGGAGCTCTACCGCAAAATCGGCAACGTGGAGCGCATTGACAACGTGTACCAAGGCTTGGTCGGTTCGCCCGAAAACTGGCACTACCGTAACAAGATGGAGTACAGCTTCTCGGCCATCGTACACAACCCAGAATCAGGCGAAAAAGAGGACCGATTTGGATTGGGCTTTAAGCGACGGGGCACGTGGTGGGCCGTCGAAAACCTCAACCGTGACTCCGGGCTGTTCGATGCCGACGTCGAAAATGCCCTGCCGCAACTCCGTGCTTGGTTTGAATCAACGGGGCTGCCCGCCTGGCATCCCCCGCGACGGGAAGGCTTCTTCCGCTTCCTAGTGATGCGCAAAAGCATCGCCACCCAGCGGCTGCTGATAAACCTAGTCACCACCTCCGATAGCATCACTGACTTCGATCGCGACGCCTTCGTCGGCCGACTCCGAGAACTGCTTGGGGAACGTATCCAAGGCGTTATGCACACCATCAATGACGACAAAGGCGAACGGGTCGAGGCCCGAGCCGGTGCGAGCACATGCATTTTCGGTGATCCGTACGTGACAGAGACCCTGCACGGATTGGACTTTGATATCGAAATGGCGAGCTTCTTTCAAACCAACCCCGCCAGCGCCGAGCGGCTGTATGAGATGACCGTCGATGAAGCCACCGCCGATTGGACCGATGGCGCCCCATCCGACGGCTACGTTATGGACCTGTTCTGCGGCACGGGCACCATCGGGCAATTGCTGGCGCGTGCTTCGAACCGCAAAGTCATTGGAGTGGACATCGTGGAACAGGCCATTGTCGATGCCCGGCGAAGCGCCCAGAAAAACGGTATCAGAAACATCGAATTCCACGTCGCAGATGTGGGGAAATTCCTCCTCGAATACCCCGAGTACGCAGGCAAGATTGACACCATCGTCCTCGATCCACCCCGGGCGGGCATCTCGCCGAAAACCCTGCGTAAGGTCATCCGGCTCCGAGCCAAGCGCATGGTATACGTCTCCTGCAATCCGGCTACACAGGCCCGCGACATCGCGACATTGGCCGAAGCTGGGTATGCACTGACCAAACTGACCTTGGTCGATCAATTTCCCCACACCGCCCATATCGAAGCGGTTGGAGTATTCGAAAAAACAGCAGACCTTTGAACCATGAGCAGCACCCGCATCCTTGAATCCGAACAGATTGAGCGCAAGCTTCAGCGGATTGCCCGCCAAATCATTGAGAAGTTTCATGCCGAAGACGTGCTTCACCTCATTACCATTGCGGGCAATGGCGAACCCGTAGGAAAGCGCATCGGTGAAATCATCGAAGCGGTGGGAGGGTTACAGGTTCAGGCCTCGGTCCTCACGCTCAACAAATCCAATCCCCTCGAAGGCGATATCGCATTGAGCGTAGCGTCGGAGACCCTCACTGGGCAATCGGTCATCGTAGTGGACGACGTGTTAAACTCGGGCAAGACGCTGATGCACGCGGTGCACCACATCCTCAGCGCCGGACCAAAACGCGTGGCGACAGCTGTATTGATTGACCGCATTCACCGCTCATTTCCTGTGCGAGCGGACTTTTGTGGATTGACGTTGAGCACCAACTTGAAGGAACACATCGAAGTGTGCATTGAGGCTAACGCGAGCGTTAGCGACGCGGCTACCCTCCACGACTGATTCGGTCGGCCAACGCCGCAAGCACCTCTTCCGATAAAACACGGATGCGTTGGTCGCTTTTGGCATACGCGGATTGACGTTCCGCGAAATGCGCGCGCAGCACCTCCTCGACGAACGGGTCTCCCATCGTCGCCAACAGCGGACGCCCCCCGGGATTGGCGCGCAACCGCTCGAGGATTACCTCAAAAGGTGGGTCAATCCAGACCACATGACCGTGGGCCTGCATTGTGCGGACGTTCGTCGAATTACCCATTGTACCGCCGCCGCATGCGACAATGGGAAACGCTGGATTGCCAGCAATTTCGCGTAACAAGTCGCTTTCTTTGGTTCGGAAAGCCGTTTCACCTTCTTGATCAAACAATGTCGCAATGGAACGCCCCTCTCGGCGCTCCAGTTCTTCATCGAGGTCCATCATCGGCAAGCCCGTTCGAAGGGACAAGGCATTTGCAGCAGTGGTCTTCCCGGCCCCCATATAACCGACCAAAAACAGCTGGTTAGCCATGGACTTGCACGCGAAACATGTGTTGGTCATCTAGGAACCCCTCCAGCACATCCCCATCACCGACCGAGCCCACCCCGGCCGGTGTCCCGGTGAACAGGATGTCACCCATCTTGAGTGTCATGTAGTGAGACACGTGGGAAATGAGCTCATGCACGTGAAACAGCATGGATTCCGCGGTCGCAGATTGCACCACTTGACCGTTTTTCTTCAGGGCAAAGGGT
>CALGDB010000038.1 GCA_937884175.1 uncultured Flavobacteriales bacterium | reverse complement strand
TGGATGATGGAGCGCAGGTGCAGCTTTTTGGTGGTTAACACCGGAAATCCTTCCTGCAAATCAAAGCGCATCTGGTAGCCAAAACACCCGATGGTACCGGTTCCTGTGCGGTCTTCACGCAGGTTGCCGTTGGTCAGCAAATGATCAAGTAAATCAAGGTATGCACGCATGCTACGAAGGTATTTCCTGCCCCCTGCATTTCCCGTGTCCGTGGAAATCGGGTTGAAAAGAATTGGCAGCCGCGGCGGATGTTAGGTGAAGCGGCGAACCGCCCATGATTTTTCTACCAACTCATCCAATGGCAACGCCCAGCGGTAGAAAAAATTGATGACCACCAAATGCAATAGCAGCGCAGCGTGCAACGGTAAAATATACCATGGCCAGGCCAAGTTCCGGACAAACGGGTTGTCCACTTTCGGGGCTTCCCACATGTACATGTAATTCGCGGAGATGTCAGCTGGGTGGAAGGTGTTGAGGAACCAATTGAACACCCCCACGGATGTGGATAGCACTGCCGCTGCTGCATACGTCCAGATCCAGCCCCACTTCGGGAAGCGGAATCCGTATGCACGAGACATGACAATTGGGATGACCACGATGGCCGTGTGGTTGGCGTAGTAATGCGTCAGAATCATCGGAGCGTCGCCGATGGTGAGCTGCGGCGTCAGCAACGCGTGCACCCCTCCGATTGTACCGATAAAAGCGGAAAACGTAAAGACTTTCTCGTTCTTCCAAAAGCAGTTCAGCGCGACCAACCACCCGTTGATGCCACAGAAATGCAACGGTATGTTGCGGTGGATATTCAGCGTAACATCCGGACTGAGCAGTCCATAAAGCGGTGGAACGAGGCAGACTAGGACCATGAAAACGCCCATGTTTCGAAGTGCTCGCTCCTTGCGGGCACCGGTCAATTTCTGAAACGCCTGCACTACGGTATAACCAATCAACATGGAACCAATCATGAAATACCAATACCTCGGTTCATCCATGTGGATGATCACGTCATAGGCTTGTTTGGCGACTTCAGCTTCGTTCATGATGCAGCGGGGTTAGGGGCCTCGTCGCCCTGGTGAATAAGGGTCTGAGTTGGGAAGGCAAATTCGAGTTGCTCCGCATTGAACCGGCGCAAGATTTCCAAGTTGATGGCGCCCGGCGTCAAGCACACGTCGGCTTCCTTACGGACGTAATAGATGGCGCTTACGTTCAGTGAAAAATCACCAAATCCGCTGAACCAAATGATGGTGTCGTTCTCTGTGCCAACGTGCTTTTCGACCACTTCACGCAAAATACCAATGGCCTCCTCAATGCGTTCGGGCGTCGTGTCGTACGTCAACCCCAAATCCAACCGGATCTTCCGCGCAGGTTCGGCGGTCACATTCTCAACAACACTGTCGGTGAATTTGTGGTTGGGAATCGTGACAATACGGCCTGCGAGGGTCTTGATGCGGGTCGAGCGGATACCCACTTCAGTGACAATACCGTCGACGCCATCGAGTTGCACGCGGTCACCGACGACGAATGGTTTGTCGACAAAAACCGTAATACCCCCGAAGATGTTGGCCACGAAATCCTTCGCCGCCAGGCCCATGGCCAAGCCGCCAATGCCCACCCCAGCCAGGAGCGCACCGACATCGTACCCGGCGTTATTCATCGCCATGATGACACCGAGTACCCAGACCGTTGAGCGCAGGGTCTTACGGAGGATTGGCGCCATTTGCGCCATCATCGCCGATTCTGATTGCTGGCCCGTTCGCGTCAATAGGCTGCCCAGCAGGCTATCCAGCAAGCGCGCCGCCATCCACGTCACATCAATGGCGACCGCAATAGAAAACACGTGCTCCATAAAGGTATCCAAGCTTTCTCCAAAGTGCAGGTGGTCGTAGCCGAACCAAAAGCCGAGCAGGATGACCGCTAAAGCAAGTGGCTCCTCAACCTGGTCCACAATCAAATCATCCAGCTGGGTTTCCGTTCTGCTGGCCAATTTGCGCATGCGGCGACTGAACCAGCGATACAGTAATTTTCCGACAACGACACCGCCGATTGCCCACAGCAAGGCAATACCCCATTCACGCAAGGGGTTGCCCAAAAAAACCTGTTCCAAAAATTCCATGCTGCAAAAAACGACAAATATCTTTGCACCATGAGAATTGCTTCGAAAAACGCGGGTTCTTTCGGCCCTTCACTGCGCATAGGCGTACTGGGCGGAGGGCAGCTAGGCCGCATGATGATTCAATCCGCGATCGACTTTGATGCTCGAGTGGAGGTCATGGATTGCAGTGCGGATGCGCCATGCAGCAATTTCACACACCGGTTTGTGCAAGGCGACCTTAACGATGCCGAGGCCGTCGTGGCCTTCGGGCGGGACTTGGACTGCATCACCATCGAAATTGAGCTTGTAAGCGTCGAAGGCCTCCGCACGTTAGAGCAACAAGGCGTGCGCGTCATTCCCAAGCCCGAACACTTGGCCACCATTCAAGACAAGGGCTTGCAAAAGCAATTCTTCGAGGTAAACGGCATCCCCACCGCGCCATACCTACTCATTGACAACGCGAGCGAAGTGGGAGCCATGGGCTTCCCCATTGTGCAGAAATTGCGCAAGGGCGGGTACGACGGCAAAGGTGTCGTCGTGCTGAAAGACGAAACGAGCGTCGACAAGGCGTTTACCTTGCCAAGCATTCTCGAAGCCGCGGTGGATATCGACAAAGAACTGAGCGTCATCGTCGCACGCAACAGCGCCGGCGAAACGAAGTGCTTCCCAGTGGTTGAATCCGTTTTTGACCCGGTGGCTAACCTAGTCGACTACCTCATCGCACCTGCAGCGATTACAGCTGCTCAGGCCGCTGAAGCAGAGCGGGTGGCCCAGCAGGTCGTGGAAGCCATGGATTTTGAAGGGCTCCTCGCCGTAGAATTGTTCTTGGACACCTCGGGGAACATCCTCGTCAACGAAGTCGCACCTCGCACCCACAACAGCGGGCACCACACCATTGAAGCGAACGTGACCTCCCAGTTTGAACAGCACCTGCGCACGGTATTGGACCTGCCGCTTGGCTCGACGGCTCCGGTGCACGCCGTCGGCGCGATGGTGAACATTGTCGGGACAGCTGATGCTCAGGGCGCCCCCGATTACAAAGGTCTCGACGTGGCACTGGCCACAGAAGGCGTTCACCCCCACCTCTACGGCAAATCCCAAGTCAAACCCTTCCGTAAAATGGGCCACGTGACCATCACGGGCTGTTCCCGCGAAGAAGTTCTTGAACGGATGATGAGCATTCGTGAACAATTGGCGGTGGAAGGAAAACAAGCGCCCAGAGCATAAACCGCGTCCGGCAACCGTTCTTGTTTCCATGCAAGCCCTCGTCGTTTTCACTGGTGGTACCTCTGGAGAAGCAGTGATTTCTCGAAAATCTGCGGCCATGGTTATGGCCAACATTGACCGTACGCGGTTTGCACCCACGCTGGTGCACATCAATGAGGACGGATGGTTTGCGGAAGTGGAGGGCGAGATGCTCCCCACGGATCTGCTGCGCCTCCAAGCCGATCCGGCCAATTACATCGGCGCCTTTGTCATGGTCCACGGCACGCCCGGAGAGGACGGCAAGCTGCAAGCCGAACTGGAAGCGGCCGGCTTCCCGCACACGACGGGGAATGCACACGCCATGGCTTTGACCTTTCACAAAGGCCGCACGACAGCATTTTTGGCGGAACAAGGCCAACCCGTGGCTCGGACCTTGCAGATCGCGCCCGGCGGAATGTGGTCTGCGGAAGAACTCATCGACGAACTCGGATTGCCTTGCTTTGTCAAGCCCAACGAAACCGGTTCGAGCATCGGCATTTCCAAGGTCTCTGAAGCGGCCCAGCTCCAGGCCGCCATCGACACCGCCATGGCCGTTGGCGGCAGCGGCGTGGTAGTGGAGTCCCTGCTGCAAGGGCGCGAATTCACGTCTGGTGTTATTCCGGATGCCTCGGGCCAGCCGGTGGCCTTGCCCGTGACCGAGATCCTAACGTGCCGCGAATTTTTTGATTACGAAGCCAAGTACGCCGGCGAATCCGAGGAAATCACCCCCGCCGAGATTTCAACGGAATGGGCGCAAGTGCTGCAGGCAAAAGCCATCGAGGTGTACCGCGCCACGGGTATGCGGGGCATGGCGCGCGTGGACATGATGTCTGAATCACCGGAGCAAATTCACATCATCGAAATCAACACGGTTCCCGGATTTTCTGAAGCCAGCATCATCCCGAAGCAGTCAGCAGCCGTGGGCTTGAGCAAGAAGGAATTGATTAGCCGCATCATCGAGCACACACTGCTCGCCTAAGAGCAGGCAGGTAACTGTGCACAACAAAAGAGGGTCACCCCGCTGGATGACCCTCCCCTGTTGAATGAAAACAAGTAAACTGTTATCTGAGCCGGAGCTCACCCGGTGCTTACGGAATGGTTTCAGAAAAAGTTGCGTTTTTCAAAAAAAATATGCCGCGCGACTTCATGCGCCAACAACCCGGTCACTCTGGTCGGCCACAAACGCCTTCCAGCCGCTGTATCCAGCTTGCATCCGCGGTGAGGCCAATTGGAAATGGTGGCACAAGGCTACGGCCACGCCATCGCTGGCATCGAGTTCTTTGGGCATGTCGGCCAGTGTGATCGCCAACGTGCGGGCAACCATGGCCGCAACCTGCTCTTTACTCGCGGAGCCGGAGCCGGTGATGGCCTGCTTGACTTTGCGGGGGGCGTATTCGGAAACGGGAATGTCCCGTGACAAGGCCGCCGCGAGTGCGACCCCTTGGGCCCGGCCCAATTTGAGCATGGACTGCACGTTTTTGCCAAAAAACGGCGCCTCCACCGCTAAATGATCCGGGGTGTGCGTCTCAATCAGCGCAGCGCACCGGTCGAAAATCCGCTTCAGCTTGACCGCGTGGTCCTTGTACTTGGTCAGGTGCAAGGCACCCATCTCCACCAGTTCCACCTGCTTGCCCTGCACACGGATCACGCCGTACCCCATGATGGTTGTACCGGGGTCGATGCCCAAGATGATTTGTTCAGGCGCGGTCTTGGAGGGGTTGGAAGGCATGCTCCGACGAAGGTACATTTGGAAATGCGTTTTCGCTACATCGTCACCGCGGCGGCCCTGGGCTACATCGCCTGGGCATTGACCGAACACAGCATCTGGTCAGACGCGGCTGCGCTGGAAGTACTCTGGCACCCCAGCCGTCCTTGGCTCCTAGGCGCACTCGCCGCAGGACTGCCTATCAATATTGGGTTGGAAACCGCCAAGTGGCGAGCGCTGACCGCCACCGGCGACAAGCCCCGGACGGCCAGCCTCCGGGAAGTGCTGGTCGGGGCGACATTCGC
>CALGDB010000037.1 GCA_937884175.1 uncultured Flavobacteriales bacterium | reverse complement strand
TGATGGTTCCGGTGATGATGTTGACCGACGGGCGCTGGGTAGCAATGATGAGGTGGATGCCGATGGCACGGGCCAACTGTGCCAACCGCGCAATGGGCGTCTCCACTTCTTTGCCCGCCGTCATGATGAGGTCGGCAAATTCGTCCACCACGAGGACGATGTAGGGGAGGTAGCGGTGGCCCTCTTCTGGATTCAGTCGGCGCCGGATGAATTTCTTGTTGTACTCGGCGATGTTGCGGCACTGCGCTTCCTTGAGTAGGTCGTAGCGCTGGTCCATTTCGATGCAAAGCGAGTTCAATGTCGCCACCACCTTGGACGTGTCTGTGATAATGGGTTCTTCTGAATCGGGCAATTTAGCGAGGTAATGTCGCTCGATGTGGTTGAAGAGCGTCAATTCCACCTTCTTGGGATCGACGAGGACAAATTTCAATTGCGACGGGTGCTTGCGGTAGAGCAAACTGACTAGCATCGCATTCAATCCTACTGATTTACCCTGCCCCGTTGCACCCGCCATTAGGAGGTGGGGCATTTTGGTCAAATCAAATACGTACGTCTCATTGGAGATGGTCTTGCCGATGGCAATGGGCAACGCAGCGTCCGAATTGTTGAACTTATCCGATGCAATCAGCGCCCGCATCGAAACGATGTCCGGATTGGAGTTGGGCACCTCTATGCCTATGGTTCCGCGGCCGGGGATGGGGGCGATGATTCGAATACCAAGAGCGGCCAAGTTCAGGGCGATATCGTCCTCGAGGTTCTTGATTTTCGAAATGCGGATGCCGGGGGCGGGAACGATCTCGTAAAGCGTCACGGTCGGACCCACTTCGGCGGTGATGCTGGACACCTCGATGCTGAAGTTGCGCAGCGTCTCGATGATTCGCGTCTTGTTGGCGTCCAATTCGGCTTCCGTCACTTTGACCTTACCATCGCCGTGCTGAATGAGGAGGTCGATGTTAGGCAACTCGAAGCGGCTGAGGTCCAGTGTGGGGTCGTATTCTCCAAAATCCTGCACCTTCTTGTCGATCTCGTCGCCGGTCAGTTGGGTCTCCTCGTCGACCTGTTTGACCTCGAAGGTGACGCCGTCATCCTCAGAGGTGGAGGGTCCCTCTGCTGCAACAGGAGCGGCAGGCTCCGGCTCGGGCTCAGGTGCCGGCGGAGACAGGGGTGCTTCAGCTGCAGGATCTTCTTCCTCCTCTTGGTGAATGTCGTCAAGAAGTTCATCCAGAATCGATTCGGAATCTTCGTCTGGTTCGAACGGGAGTTCGGCTTCTTCTCCTGAACCCGGTTCTTCCTCGGCTTCATCCGTTTGCGACCACACAGATGCTTCTCCGTCTTCCGAAATGAACCAGCGTTTGATGCCGTCAAAAGAGAATCGGGAGAGGGTGTTCAATGCAGGCTGCAAGTGGTAGGCTGCGATGGCCAAGATGACCGTTGCGATGGCCAATCCGCTGCCCAAGGTGCCGAGGTAGATCAAGCTCAAATCAGTGGCGAATTGCCCGGTTGCTCCAATCCAGTGGTCCCACGCACTGTTTCCCCACTGGTGCGTCAGCGTCGCCACGTAGCCGCTGACCCATGGCGCGAACACCAACCAGAAGAAGCCGTAACGAATCGCTGTCCATCGCGAACCCAATGGCCGCTGGGCGATGAGCGACCAGCTCCACCGTCCGAGCAGCACGGGGAGCGCCAGCGCTCCTAATCCGAATCCCTGACGCCCCAGCCAAAAGGCAAAATACGCACCGGCTCCGCCGAGCCAGTTGTGGAACGGCTCTCGGCTCGCAT
>CALGDB010000036.1 GCA_937884175.1 uncultured Flavobacteriales bacterium | reverse complement strand
TACGAAGTTTGGCTGGCACACGGCAATGAAGGAACAGAAGATGACTTTTTTGCAAGCTTGACGGGGCCCGAGGGGCCACAAGGACCAGCTGGCCAGAACGGATTGGATGGTGCCAATGGCAGCGACGGAACGAACGGTACAGACGGAGCGGACGGCGCGGACGGACTAAGTGCGTACGAGATTTGGTTGGCCGCTGGTAACAACGGCAACGAAGCAGACTTCCTTGCCAGTTTGGTCGGAGCGCCAGGCGAAGATGGAGAAGATGGAGTGCAAGGACCGCAGGGATCTGAGGGGCCACAAGGTCCTGAAGGCGAGGCTGGAACTGACGGCGCCGACGGCGCGGCAGGTTTGAGCGCCTATGAAATATGGTTAGGACTTGGGAACACCGGCACGGAAGAAGACTTCATTGCCTACCTTTCCGGTGGCGCAGCTTTTTCCCCTTCAGTTCACGGCGTATTCGACAGCCAAACCGACGGTAACACGTTTGAAATTGCAGAGGCCATTGCAACAGTCAGCATCGAACTGTGGGGAGCCTCAGGCGGTTCAGGCGGAGACATCTGCGGCCAAACCTTGGGTGCATCTTCCTGCAACCTGTGCGACGCCACCGGTGGTGCAGGGGGCCGTGCCTTAAAGGTTGTAACCATGGTCTACAATTTGGCCCAAGGCGATGTGTTGACCCTTGTTCCAGCAGCTGCGGGAGCGGACAGCGGCGAGTTGATCACCTGTAATCCCGGATTGACGGGATGGACCGACTGGGACTGCGGGCCGGCCTCATCCGGTGAAGACGCTGGGACTACCCAACTGCTTCTCAACGGTGAAGTGATTGCCGAAATCAGCGGTGGCATGGGAGGTACTGGAGCGTGCATCGGCTGCCAAGGCGACGGATGCTTCAACGGTGACCCCGGCGCAGAGGGTGCTTTGAGTAGCTCTGCAAATTGGATGACGATATTGAATACCCAAATGCTCGAGGACAACACCGGCTCGCGCATCATCTTGCGTTACTGATTCGGACGCTATCTTGCGGCCCACTCCAATGCATTGGTTCGCTTATGGCGCTGATAGAAGAATTCGAGAAAACCGGCAATTGGCTCTTCAAAGGCCGATCCTTCTTCCCCCTCTCATTGTACGTCTTCATGGCGGCCATCATAGGCTTCCGACTGGACCCCTTTTTCCAAACCTTTGACCTAGTTTCGGCGGTCGCCTGCATCGCGATTTCGCTGTTTGGCCAACTCATCCGAGCCCTGACCATAGGCCACACGCTGCGGGGCACATCCGGGCGCAACACCAAGGACGGCCAAATCGCCGAAGTCCTCAATACCAAGGGCATGTACAGCTTGGTGCGCCACCCTCTCTATCTCGGCAATTACTTCATGTGGCTAGGCATCATGGTCTACGTGGGTAACGTGTGGTTCGTGGCGGTGTGCAGCCTTATTTACTGGCTGTACTACGAACGCATCATGTTTGCCGAGGAGGCGTTCCTGCGCAGCAAATTTGGGCAGGACTACCTCGATTGGTCGGTGGACGTGCCGTCGTTTTGGCCGCGCAACCTACGTTGGACGGCTCCGGATGCCGAGTTCTCCCTGCGCAACGTTCTGAAGCGCGAATACAACGGCTTCTTCGCCATCTTCTTGAGCCTTGCCGTGATCTCGGCTTCGAAGCATGCGGTGCGCGGCGCCGTTGCATGGGTGGACATCCTCGTCCCCTTCTGGCAATACACACTGCTCGTTACCTTCATCGTGTTCTTCACACTCCGCAGCCTCAAGCGTTACTCGCGCGTGCTGCACGTGGAGGGGCGGTGAGGAATCGTCCTATTTCTGAGTCCAACAAAAAACGGCGCACCCATCGGTGCGCCGTTCTTTAGTGGAGAATGCCGGAGTCGAACCGGCGACCTCTTGCATGCCATGCAAGCGCTCTAGCCAGCTGAGCTAATCCCCCGTGGTTGTGCCTCCTTTGAAGCGAACGTAAAGATACGCTGATTTGCGCGACGCGCCAAAGCCAAATTTGAGCCTCACGGCATGGCGAAGGCT
>CALGDB010000035.1 GCA_937884175.1 uncultured Flavobacteriales bacterium | reverse complement strand
TGATCAATCCGGTCCTGTTCGATGAATCTGAGGATACCGGTGAAATGGAGGAAGGGTGCCTGTCCATCCCTGGCATTCGAGAAGGAGTGGAGCGTCCCAATTCAATCTCTGTTGAGTACTACAATGAGAAGTGGGAATTGGTAGAAGAACGGCTGACTGGTTTGGCGGCTCGAATTGTGCAACACGAAAACGATCACCTCGATGGGGTTTTGATCACTGACCACTTCACGCCGTTGAAGCGCCGTTTGCTCCACGCTAAGTTGCGGGACATCGGGTTGGGCAAGGTGCCCTCGGACTACCGCATGAAGCTTCCAAAGCGCAGGCGATGAAGGCGGCATTTTTGGCTGCAGGTGTTGCTGTGCTATTGCTCTTGGGCTGCGGCATGCCGAAGAATGAGGGGCCGTGTGCGCAGTTGCTCTCGGAGGTAGAGCACCTGGAGCAATCCCTGTTGGCGGGGAGTGAGGAGGTGGATGCCGAGCTGCGGGCACAGATGATGCAAACGTATGCGCGGTTCGCGAACACCTGTCACGACCATGAATTCACGCCTGAGGCGTTGTTTCGCCGAGCGGATTTGCTCCGTTCTGCCGGCAAGTTTCAGGAGGCCATGACCCAGTTGCGTGACATCCACGATCATTATGCTAACTTCGACAAGCGTTCCGTGTGCGCTTTCCTTGTTGGTTTTATTGCGGAGGTGGAATTGAACGACCGCGAGCAAGCCAAGAAAACCTACCAGCAGGTCATCGACGTTCATCCGGATTCTGAGGTAGCAAAATGGGCGCGTCAGTCCCTCCAGAATCTGGAGGAGACTGCCCTAGACTGAGCCGGGAACATTCGCTCGCATTTGGGCGTGTTATTTCGAGGGCGAGGTGTAGTTTTATGCCCCAAATGGTTAACCATGAGTCAAAAATTTCGACCAGGAGTACTGTGGGGTAAAGAGGTGCGCGAAGTCTTCGAAGACGCACAAGCCAAAGGCTATGCGCTTCCTGCTGTCAATGTCATTGGAACGAATTCCATCAACGCTGTGTTGGAGACAGCGCGTGATTTGAATTCTCCAGTCATCATCCAATTTTCCAATGGAGGTGCCGCATTCAATGCTGGCAAGGGCTTGAAGTTGGACAATCAAGAAAATGCGGTGCTCGGATCCATTGCCGGCGCTCACCACGTGCACACGATGGCCAAAGCATACGGCGTACCGGTCATCTTGCACACTGACCACTGCGCGCGCAAATTGCTCCCTTGGATCGATGGGTTGCTCGACGCGAGCGAGGCACATTTCAAGGCCACAGGCCAGCCGTTGTTCACCTCGCACATGATTGACTTGAGCGAAGAACCGATCGAGGAGAACATCGCCACGTGCAAGCCCTACCTCGAGCGAATGCACGGGTTGGGCATGTTCCTCGAAATTGAATTGGGTGTCACCGGTGGGGAAGAAGACGGCGTGGACAATACGGACATCGACAGCAGCAAGCTGTACACCCAGCCTGAAGAGGTGGCTTATGCTTATGAAGAACTCAGGGCCATCAGCGATCAATTCACGGTCGCTGCAGCCTTTGGAAACGTGCACGGCGTTTACAAGCCAGGTAACGTCTCCCTCACGCCGAAGATCCTGGACAATAGCCAGAAGTTCATTGAGGAGAAATTCGGTACCGGCTCCAACCCGGTTGACTTCGTGTTCCATGGTGGAAGTGGTTCAACGGTAGCGGAAATCCGAGAAGCCATTTCGTACGGTGCAATTAAGATGAACATTGATACGGACATGCAATGGGCCTTCTTGAGTGGCGTTCGGGATTACGTGACGAACAACATCGATTACTTGAAGAAGCAAATTGGGAATCCGGAAGGACCCGATGTGCCAAACAAGAAGAAGTACGACCCGCGCGTGTGGTTGCGCAAAGGCGAAGGGTACTTCGTGGAGCGCTTGAAGCAAGCTTTTGAAGATTTGAACTGCGTCAACCGCAACGCTTGAGCTACATGTTGAAGCCTTTTCATCTTCGCCAATCCGCAGCGCACAAGCGCCTTTTGGAATTGGCTGTGAGCGTCGGTGCGCTGCACTTGCGCGATTTATTTACCGAGGACCCCGATCGACTGCACCGCATGTCCGCGAGTCTTGATGGGCTGTACCTAGACTGGTCCAAGCACCGGGTGACCGAGGAGGTCATGGACGCCTTGTTTGCGCTGGCGGAAGAGGCCGGATGGGCACAAGGAGTGCAACGCCTGTTTGCGGGTGAACGCATCAACCAGACGGAAGACCGAGCGGTGCTGCACATGGCCCTGCGTGGAGACGCAGGTGAAGGGTTTACTGTGGACGGAAAGGATGTGATGGATGAGGTATTGGCCACGCGCCATGCGATCGGAACCTATGCCGATGCGGTGCGATCCAATGGGCGCATCACGGATGTGGTCAACATCGGGATTGGCGGTTCTGATTTGGGGCCGTTGATGGTGACGAAGGCCCTTCGGAATCAGTCCGAAGGCGGTCCGAAGGTGCATTTTGTCAGCAATGTTGACGGTGCGCATTTGGAGTCAGTATTAGATGATTTGAATCCTGAGACGACCTTGTTCATTATTGTGAGCAAGACGTTTACAACACAGGAAACCATTGCCAATGCGGACGCCGCAAAAGCCTGGATTGAATCCACTTCGTTGCCTGTTTCTGAGCATTTTGCTGCGGTGTCGACCAACGTTCCGGCGGCTGTTGGGTTCGGGGTGGATGAAGCGAATGTCTTTGGATTTCGGGATTGGGTAGGCGGCCGCTATAGCCTCTGGGGCCCGGTGGGATTGAGCATTGCATGCTCAGTTGGTAGTGCCGCATTTGGAGATTTGTTGGCAGGCGCACGTGCCATGGATCGGCACGTTGTCGAAGCGCCGGCGCGAGAAAACGTACCGTTGATCAGTGCACTCTTGGGTGTCTGGTACAGGGAATACTTGGGATTCCCTACCCACGTTGTCCTCCCTTATGCTCAAGATTTAGACCGCTTTCCAGCCTACTTGCAGCAGGCCGATATGGAAAGCAATGGTAAATACGTCGGTCGGGATGGGCTCCCCGTTGAGCACGCGACAGGACCGGTAGTCTGGGGAGAGGCCGGAACCAACGGCCAACACGCGTTTTACCAGCTGCTTCATCAAGGCACGGACATTCACCCTGCGGACATCATCGCTGTGGATGCACCGCTTTCCGCTTACACCGATCACCACACCAAGTTGTTGGCCAACGCCATTGCACAGGCGGAGGCATTGATGTGCGGTCGGAATGAAGCCGATGTGCGCGCAGAAATGGAGGCTGCCGGGCGATCGGCGGCGGAGATTGAAGCCATTGCTTCTCACCGAGTTTTTCGGGGCAACCGTCCCAGTACCTTCATCCTGTTGGATGCGTTAAACGCGCGAAGCGTCGGTCAATTGATTGCGTTGTACGAGCACCGCATCTTCATTCAAGGCTTGCTTTGGAATGTGTGCAGTTACGACCAATGGGGGGTGGAATTGGGCAAGATGCTGGCCAAAAATATCCTTTCCGAATGGTCAGATGGAAGCACTGGATCCGAACACGACGCCAGCACGCAGTTCCTCATTGAGCGGCTGAAGCGTTGAATTTTTGGTCCGTCTAAGCGCAAGCGATCGCACGCGTGAGTGTGATTTTCGTATTTCGAGGACTTTGGTGTTGCGCAATCTTGGGGGAAATTGTAGTTTGCAGATTCACAACGACCAATAACTGTAACTCTAAATCCATGCGCAATTTATTCTTAGCTCTCCTTGGCGGGATGCTCTCTGTGCCCGCTTTGGCTGACGTTGTCGGCATTGAAGCTGAAGTGCACGCAACCTCTGAAAACGGAACGACCTACCGTGTTTATGTCAATTTCGATGCCGTCGATGACGAACTAATCGCCATCTACGGAACCGTTGGCGAGGCGCAAAACGCACCGTTGAGCGTTCTGACCACGACGACGTTCTACCAAGAACCAGTGGCTTCGGTAAACTATGCACAGGACTTGAACCCTGCCTTTATCGGGTTTTTCCCCAACCTAGCTTACGACAGTTGGTTCACCATCGGGTCAGAAGACAATACCGGGACAGGCGGCCTGAGTAGTGTGGGTATGACAGATTACCTCATTGACTTCAATACAGGTAGCGGTTTTACGGTTGATACATTTACCGGAGCCTCTTGGTTTGTTATTCCCGGCGCTTCAGCCGATGCAATAGCAGGTGATGATAACCGGGTGTTGGTGGCTCAATTAACTTCTGACGGCATCATCACGGTCGTGCTGAATGCACAGTATGACGATGCCAATGGCAATACGTCTGCAGCGATTGGACTGACTGCGACGTTTCCCGAATTAGTGGCCGGATGCACTGATGCGACGGCGTGCAATTACGACGCCGACGCAGAAGCGGACGACGGAAGTTGTGTTTTTCCAGGTGATGTGTGCGATGATGGAGACAATTTGACCATAAACGATGCTTATACAGACACATGCGGATGTGCTGGAGATCCAGTGGTTGAAGGGTGTACAGATGCTGAAGCGTGTAACTACGATGCGGCG
>CALGDB010000034.1 GCA_937884175.1 uncultured Flavobacteriales bacterium | reverse complement strand
TGACCCGAGGGCACGCTGCAATTCAAAGACGTTGTAATCCTTGCTGATTCCGATGTGCTTTTCAATGTGCTCGGGCTCGATGGTGGAACCCTCCGGCAACACGATGCTGAGTTTGGTCAGCTCGTTGACCACTTTGCGCAAATCATTGCCCAGGTATTCAGCTAGGATATGGGCGGCTTGAGGCGAAATGCTCAAGCCAGTGTCGCGGACGTAATTGCTGATCCACTCCGGCAATTTGTAATCGCGCACTTTCTCGCTGAGGAACAATACGCCTGCTTTGCTGATGGCCTTGACGGCTTTGAGGCGACCGTCCGCCTTTTTGTTTTTGAAGCAAAACACCAGCACCGTGGACGCCAATGGAGCTTCGGCGTATGTCTCCAACTTTGCCATGTCGTCCTTGCGCCGCCACGCCGGCCAATCCTGGGCTTCGCGCATCAACACCAATTGACGTTCCGCCATCATGGGGAATCGCCGCGCCGCCTCCAATACTTGGTCCACATTGGTGTCGCGGCCGTAAACCACGGTATGGTTGAAATCACGCATCGACTCCTCGACGACGTTGTTTTCGAGGGCCTTGGCAATCTGGTCAATGAAGTAGGGTTCCTCGCCATGCAACAGGTAGACCGGCTTAAATAAACCGGCTTGGATGTCTCGGATAACCTGGCGATGGGGCATACCCACGAAGATAGAATGCGGATGCGGTATTTTTGAGCCCATGGCACAGGATTTACCGACAGCGCGCATCCAACTGGGGCCGTGCACCTATGTGCCGCTCAACCTGCCCCCGTTCAAGCTCAAATGGCAAACCAGCAGCGACGGTAAAAACGTCATCACCCCCTGCCTCGTCCGCAAGAAAACCGTGGCTCTCGCGCCCGAAGAATGGGTACGCCAGCACTGGCTCCACTACCTGTCCAATGACCTCGGCTATCCCCTCAGCCTGACCTCCGTGGAGTTGTCACTGGACTTGAACGGCCAATCCCAGTTTGCCGACGTGGTTTGCCACGGCCCGGACGGCCGGGCCCTCCTCATGGTGGAGTTAAAACGCCCCGATGTGGCCTTGAGCAAAACCGTCCTCGACCAAGTACTGCGGTACCACTTGGAAGTGCGGACGCCGCTTTTGGTGATTTCAAATGGCCTGCACCACCAAGGCTACCGATTCGACGGTGCCCAATTCAACGCCCTCGACGCTATTCCGAGCTACGAGGAAATGACCGGGTGAGCGCCGTGCGGCAGAAAATTCGCGGAGATAACTCCATTGGAGTATTTTCGCGCCATGATCATTCAAGAAATCATTGCCATCGCCGGCAAACCCGGTCTGTATCGCATCCTGGTGACCAACCGTTCCAACCTCGTTGTGGAGTCCATGTTGGACCGCAAGCGTTTGAGCATTCCCGGCACCAGCCGCATCAGCAGCTTGGCCGACATCACCATGTACACGACCGACGAGGACGTTTTGTTGATGGACGTCCTGAACCGCATGAACGAACACATAGGGTCCAACGACACGCCCAATATTAAAGGCGACGCACAGGCCACCCGGGATTTTGTGGATGAAGTCATTCCTGAACTGGATCACGAGCGCGTGTACAATTCGGACCTGAAAAAGCTTGTCCAGTGGTTCACCATTTTGAAAAAAAACGACGCCTTCCCGTTGGAGCAAGAGGCGGAAGAGGAAGAAGAGACGCCGAAGGCAGAAGCGCCGAAAGCGGAGGAAAAAGAGGAAGCGCCGAAGAAGAAAGCCGCCAAAAAAGCCGCTGCCAAAAAATAACCGTATGAAGGAAATCACAGTCATCGGCGCAGGCACCATGGGCAACGGAATTGCCCACGTATTTGCGCAATCGGGGTTCAATGTTACCCTGATCGATGTACAAGACGCCGCCCTCGAACGGGCGCTGAGCACCATCGGCCGCAACCTCGACCGGCTGATTAAGAAAGAAAAAATCACGGAGGCGGATAAAGAGGCCACACTGGGCCGCATCCACACCAGCACCGCCATGGATGAGGGTGTGGCCAACGCCAACCTCATCGTCGAAGCCGCCACCGAGCGCACCGACCTCAAATTGAGCATCTTCAAAGCCATGGACGCCTCGGCACCTGCCGATTGCATCCTCGCTACGAACACTTCCTCGATTTCCATCACCCAAATCGCTGCTGCGACCAACCGCCCCGAGCAAGTCATTGGCATGCACTTCATGAACCCGGTGCCGGTCATGAAATTGGTGGAAGTTATCCGCGGATACGCCACTAGCGATGCCACGTGCGCTGCGGTCATGGAACTCTCCAAGGCCATTGGAAAAATGCCGGTGGAAGTCAATGACTACCCTGGTTTCGTGGCCAACCGCATCTTGATGCCCATGATCAATGAGGCCGTCATCACCCTGCACGAAGGCGTAGCAGATGCGGAGGCCATTGATACGGTCATGAAACTCGGAATGGCGCACCCCATGGGGCCGCTGCAACTGGCCGACTTCATCGGATTGGACGTCTGCCTGAGCATCTTGCGCGTGCTGCACGAGGGGTTAGGCAACCCCAAGTACGCTCCATGTCCGTTGCTGGTCAATATGGTAACCGCCGGATACCTTGGCGTCAAGAGCGGCCAAGGGTTCTACCTACACACCCCAGGCAGCAAGGACCTGGTCGTGGCTCCGAACTTCCGCTAATTCTCCGATATTCGGGACATGAAAGGTTCCCGCGAACGCCTGCACGAAATCATTTTCGAAGCGGACACACCGGCCGGCAAACGTTTCGACGTGCTGCTGCTCTGGCTCATTGTGGCGAGCGTGGTCACCGTAATGGCCGAGACGGTGCCGGATTGGCACGACCGCTACCGCGGCACGTTTGTGGCACTTGAATGGGTGTTCACGGGGCTCTTCACCATCGAATACATCACCCGGCTGCTCGTGGTCAAGCTACCGCTGCGCTACGCCACCAGCTTTTTCGGCCTGGTCGATCTGTTGGCCATCCTCCCCACCTTCGTCGGGCTGCTGATTCCCGGTTCAGGCAGTTTACGGGTGATTCGCATCCTGCGCCTGCTAAGGGCATTTCGCGTATTGAAGCTGGTCGGTTTCATTGAGGAAGCCCGCGGACTGCAGACGGCCCTGCGCGCGAGCCGGCGACGCATCATCGTCTTCTTAAGTGTGGTGTTGGCGCTGGTGACCATTCTGGGCACATTGATGTACCTCGTTGAACACGGGCAATCCGGGTTTTCGAGCATTCCGAAAAGCATTTATTGGGCCATCGTTACCGTGACAACGGTTGGCTACGGCGACATCGCACCCCAGACCATCGCCGGCCAGGTAATCGCTTCATGCATGATGATCATCGGCTACGCCATCATCGCCGTTCCAACGGGCATGATCGGTATTGAAATGATCCGCAAAGGCGCCTCGTCTGGAAGCGTTTCTACACAAGCCTGCCCGGCATGTGGCCGAGACGGCCATGACCCGGACGCGGTCTACTGCAAGCACTGCGGAAACCCCTTGTAAATTTCCTTGCATTCATTGGCTTGTGTGCTAAATTGCCAAACCTGTCCACCGGACACTTTTCTAGTGTGCAGCACGCAAATTCACGACCATGAGCCAACCAACTCGCTTATTTGACTTCCCCCGGTACCAATTGGCCAACCGCCCCTTGGACCTCATGATGACCATGCCAAACAACGGCAACCGTGTCTCGTATTCAACTGAACAATTCATCGAAGCCGTCGACCGCACCGCACTCGGCTTGATCGCCATGGGCCTCAACGCCGGCGACAAAGTGGCCTTGGTGTCGCACAACAACCGCTGCGAGTGGAACATAATGGACCACGCCATCATGTCGGTGGGCGCCATCAACTGCCCTTTGTACCCCACGATGACGGAGGCGGATTACGAGTACATCCTCAACCACAGCGAAAGCCGGTACTGCGCCGTCAGCAACCAGGAACTCTACGATAAGGTGATGTCCATCAAGGACAAAATCTCTTCGCTCGAACACGTGTTCATGTTCGAACATGGTAACGGCAATCACTGGTCCGCCATCGCCGAGGCGGGTAGCGATGCCCAGCAGACCGAACTAGATGCCCGCATGGCAGCGGTCAAGCCCGAAGATTTGGCGACCATCATTTACACGTCTGGTACTACGGGTACGCCCAAGGGGGTCATGCTCAGCCACAACAACATCACCCAGACGGTGATGAAGAGCATACCACGGATCCCCGAGGTGCTGACAAATTCGGATTACCGGGTATTGAGCTTCTTGCCAGTGTGTCACATTTTCGAGCGCATGCTGCACTACCTGTACATGTACATTGGTGCCAACATCTACTTCGCCGAAAGCCTCGAGACGATTAAGGAGGATTTGGCCTACAGCCAACCCACGGTCTTCACGGCCGTTCCGCGTTTGCTAGAGAAATTTTACGATGGCATCGTCCAGAAAGGGCGGGCAGCCGGCGGTGCCAAGGCGGCCATCTTCAACTGGGCCGTGGACCTCGCGCTGCAATGGGAGCCCGACGGTCAGAACGGAGGCTTCTACGAATGGAAATTGGGAATCGCCCGCAAATTGGTCTTCAGCAAGGTCAAGACCGCCCTTGGCCTCGACAACATCCGTGCCGTGGCGTGTGGTTCAGCGGCGTTGGCCCCTCGCCTCGCGCGCTTCTTCTGCGCGGCGGGCATTCCTATTTACGAAGGATACGGACTGACGGAGACCAGCCCTGTAGTGACCGTAAACTCAGACGTTGAGCCCGGCCTGATGCGCATCGGCTACGTCGGCAAACTCATTGACGGCGTTGAAGTGAAATTCGGCTCGGACGACGAGATCCTCGTCCGCGGATTCAACGTGATGATGGGCTACTACAAGGACGAAGCGAAAACCGCTGAAGTCATGACCGACGATTGGTTCCACACGGGCGACATCGGCCGCATGGACGACGGATTCTTGAAAATCACGGACCGCAAGAAGGAGATGTTCAAAACGTCGGGCGGGAAGTACGTCGCTCCTCAACTCCTGGAAAACGCCCTCAAGGCTTCGCTGTTCATCGAACAGGTCATGGTCGTCGGCGACGGCCAGAAGTTCCCTGGCGCACTGGTGGTGCCGAGTGCCGATGCAGTCGAAGAATGGTGCAAGCGCAAGAACCACCCATTCCCCGGAATGGAGGGTATCCGAAACGAAGCACGCATCGCCGCGCGCATTCAAGAGGATGTCGATCGATTGATGGAGCCGTTTGCGCAATGGGAAAAGGTCAAGGCCATCCGTATTTTGCCGACGATGTTCGCCATTGAAAACGGTGAATTGACGCCAACACTCAAGCTGAAGCGCAAGCCCATCAAGGAACATTACCAAGGCGAAATCGACCAGCTCTACGCCTAACGGCACCTACCCCGGATGGCTGAGACGCTCATCAATCTGGACTTCGTCCTATTCAAGCTGTTCAACACCCCATGGCCGGGTGGAGACCAGATCATGTGGGCCATGTCGGGCTTGTGGTGGTGGACTCCGCTCTACCTGCTTCTGCTCTGGGAACTCTGGAAAAAATCAGACCAAATATGGGACCGCACCCTCGTGCGGGTGTTTTTCCTTGCCCTGTGCATCACCGGGACGGACGTCATCTCCGCTCGGATCATCAAGCCGGGCGTGCAGCGGTTCAGGCCGTCGCATTCTATTGAATTGCGCGATGAGGTGCACCTCGTGACGCCACCTGGACAAGATCAACCGTACCGCGGAGGGCGTTTTGGATTTGTCAGTTCGCACGCCGCCAATTACACCGGCATTGCCCTGTACTTCGGGCTCCTCCTCGGTGGAGGTGCCTGGCTGTGGGTACTGCTTGGATGGGCGGCTATCATCGGATACAGCCGTATGTACCTCGGGGTCCACTTCCCGCTGGACATTGTCGGAGGCATGCTGCTTGGTGCTTTCATCGGCTATGTCATGTGGCGCATCCAAAACAAACTCGTCGGATCCCCCATCAACCTCGAATGAATTTCATCGCTGTTTTCATCGGTGGCGGGCTCGGAAGCCTCGTAAGGTATGCCCTCGGTCTGGGGGTCAGCAAATTGGGGTGGCTGTCGCCGTGGGGTACCCTGGCTTCCAACGTATTGGCCACGGTGCTGCTCCTGACGCTGATGGCCCAGGCCTCCGCTGGCGCAACCGGCTGGCCAGCCAAATCCCAACCGGTTTTTCTCCTGCTCACCGTGGGATTCTGCGGCGCCTTTTCAACCTTTTCAACCTTTGCCGCGGACACCCTTAATTTGCACGCTTCCCACGGGTTAGCGTGGTCGGTGGCCAACGTCGCGGCCAACGTTGCCCTCTGCATCGCGGCAGGGACCATCGTGTGGCTGAATTCTCCCGCGAACTGATGCCGACCGAGGTTCCACGGCGTATCTTTAGCTACCTGAACGTGCTTTTCATGAAACCAACTGCAACGCTACGCTTGGTCCATTTAGTCTTCTGTGTGGGCTTGATGCTCGGTGCCTCAACGGCCTGGAGCCAAATCGGATTGCCGCCGACGGAACAACCGCCAAAAGGAGAAAAAGTGGACGAACAAACCCTCATGCAAAACCGCATGCGGGAAAAGGAGGAAAAGAAGAGGCAAATGGCGGAAGAGGCGAGAAAGACGCCACCTGAAAAGCCAGCGCAGTCCGTTCAGCGAGCGCCACGGCCTGAACCATCCGACCCAGTGACCAACCTCGGCGAACGGCCCAAACTAGTCATCGGGATCACCGTGGACCAAATGCGCATGGATTACCTCTACCGCTTCTGGGACGCTTTCAGCGATAACGGATTCAAGCGATTGGTCGAGAAGGGGTTTGTTTGTGGAGATCATCACTTCAGCTATGCCCCCACCTACACAGGGCCCGGCCACGCCTCCATCTTCACCGGCACCACCCCCCGCTCCCACGGCATTATCGGCAACGATTGGTACGACCGAACATCTGGTACATCCGTTTACTGTGCCTCGGACAATTCGGTGGAAACCGTCGGGATTTCAGATGCGAACAATCCCGCTGGCCACATGTCGCCTCATCGCATGGAAGCCACCACCATCGGAGACGAACTCAAGTTGGCAACCGGTATGCAATCCAAAGTGATTGGCATTAGCATCAAAGACCGCGGGGCCATTTTGCCTGCCGGTCACCTCGCGGACGCAGCGTACTGGTTTTACGGCAAAGACGAAGGCAAATTCATCACCAGCACCCGGTACATGGAGGACGTCCCCCGTTGGGTCGAGAAATGGAACCGCGGCAAGTGGGCGGAGCGCTACATGAAGCAACCGTGGGCGATAAATCTTTCGAAGGTGGCACTGTCCATTCAAACCGAAGACAACACGCCCTATGAACGGCCATTCAAAGGCGACAACAACCCCACCTACCCCTATGACCTCAAGGAACTCAGCGAGGCCAACGGTGGCTTTGATATCCTCAAAGGCACACCGGTTGGCAACACCCTAGTCGTGGACTTCGCCATTGCGGCCATCGCCGGCGAAAAACTGGGCCGCGGTGCCCACACCGACCTCCTCGCCGTGAGCTTTTCCTCCACGGATTATGTGGGACACCAATTCGGCGTGCACGCATGGGAAACCATGGATACCTACGTTCGACTCGATCAGCAACTCGCCCGGTTTTTCCGGTCGTTAGACCAAACAGTCGGAGCTGGGCAATGGATGTGCTGGCTCACTGCGGATCACGGTGCCGCAACCGTTCCATCCCTGGCACAAGATGCCGGAATCCCAGTAGATTATTGGAAGCCTGGCAACCTCATCGACGACGCCAAGGCGGACCTCACTACGGCCTACGGCGAAGGCGAATGGGTGCTCAATTATTCCAACGATCAGTTCTTCCTAAACCGTCCCCTCATCCGTGAGCGCGGCCTGGATTTGGAAGCCATGCAGCAACGTATCCAGACATTAGCGTTGGAGTACGAAGGAGTGTTTACCGCGGTCACTGCCACAGACCTCGTGCGCGGCAACACCTCCAACGATGAGTTCCTCGAGCGGTTGCGCAACGGTTGGTCGGGCTCGGCTTCGGGCGATGTCATTATCGTGCCCAAACCCGGGTGGATCCAATACAGCCGCAGCGGAACGACCCACGGTTCGCCGTTTGCATACGACACCCACGTGCCGCTGTTGTTCTATGGCTGGCACGTTCCGGTGGGCATCACCTTCGAGCGTACCTACGTCCGAGACATCGCTCCCACCGTGGCTGCGCTCATCCACTGCCCCATGCCCAACGCCACGACCGGTCGCCCCATCGAAGACCTGTTTGATTAATGGCGCACACCGAACCGCAGACCATCACCCTAAGCATCCGGCGGTTGCTGGACGGCACACCGCGCATTGAATTGACGGCGGTCTTCCCCACGCGCGAAGCGTTTTACGTGCAGCTGCCCACCTGGCGTCCAGGGCGGTACGAGCTGGGCCAATTTGCGCAGTACGTGTACGCCATGGAGGGGCAAGCCGCCGATGGCACATGGAGCGCCTTGCAAAAATCCTCCCCCCCCACCTGGCACGTTCCCGACGGGACGGAAGCCGTGCGCTGGGTGTTTCATGCCGACACCTTCAATGCCGGTTCCACTGGAGTTGCCGAAGACGTGCTATACATTAACCCGGTGAATTGTTTTTTGTACCATCCGGACCACCAGGATTGGGGGTACAGCATCGCCCTCGACGATGTACCCGCCGAGTGGACGGTGGCGACGGGCTTGCCTTCTGAGAACGGAAAGCTGATTGCCCGTGACGCCCAGCATGCCATGGACAGCCCCATCCTTGCGGGGCCCAACCTGTGGCACCGCACCTACACCTCGAATGGCATTCCATTTCACATCTGGGTGTACGGGGAGACCACTCCGGACGAGCAGCGATTTGTGCAGGAGCACCAGGACTTTACCGATGCGCAGATTGCCCACTTCGGAACCTTTCCCGCGCCGCATTACCATTTTCTGTATGTGCTGCCTGAACGCGAGGTGCGCCACGGCGTGGAACACGAAGACACGACCGTCATCGCCCAAGGGCCTTCGGCAAAATGCCGCACAGAAGAAGGTCATATGGAATTGATCGGCATCGCCTCCCACGAATTATACCACGCGTGGAACGTCAAGCGCATCCGCCCAGCGGAATGGACGCCTTATGACTTTTCGAAGGCGTGTCCCAGCCGCATGGGGTACGTTGCGGAGGGCGTCACCACCTACATGGGGGACCTCTTTCTGTTCGAAAGCGGCGTGGTCGACCTCGAAGGCTGGTGCCGGTTGACCGAGCGCCTCCTTGACCGCCACGTCAACAACCCCGGGCGGTTGAATATGAGCGTCGCCGATTCGAGCTACGACACCTGGCTGGACGGGTACGTAGCCGGGGTGTCCGGGCGCAAAGGCTCCATCTACGTCGAAGGCGCGGTACTGTCCCCTTTGTGCGATGCCCGAATCATGCAATTGACAGGTGGCGCAGCCTCACTGC